>NZ_MJXP01000017.1:0-124586 GCF_001762855.1 Campylobacter sp. BCW_6467
TTCTAAATCTTCATCATTTTTATCATCTAGTTCATCTAAACTAGGCTCAGTATCCAAAGCTGTATGTTCTTGGCTTAAGTCTTCTTTTTCGCTTCCGCCATCTTCCAAAGTTAAATCTAAATCAGTTTGAATGTCTTCTTGAGTCTGTTCTTTAGTTGCTTCTTGTTCTAAATTTTCATCTTCTAAATTTTGAGTTTCTAAAGTTTCGTTTGCATTATCATCTTGCGCATCATCATCAAAACTCAAATCTTCCATTCCATCTGAATTTATATCTAAAGAATTTTCATCAGGCAAATCATCTAAATTTAAATTATCTAAATCCAAGCTTATATCAGCATAAGGATTTTCATCATTGCTTAACATTGGCAAATCAATAGATGTATGTTTGTTTGTATCTTTATTATTAAGTAAATTTAAAAAATCTGTAGGTAAAAAAGGTTTTTGTAAAATTTGCGCATCTATATCTTCTACATTTTGGTTTCGCGGAGCTAAAAAAATCAATCTATCACATTTTTCTTTAAGAATTTTTAAAGGTGCTGGAGTATCGCTATCTACAACAATCACATCATAATTACCCAAATTTTCACTATAAGCATTAAGTTCTTCAAAATCATAAGACATTTTTTTAGCACTAAGGCTTACAAGTCTTGAAACTACAGGGTTTTCATTTAAAAGTAAAATTTTCATCACTTTAATCCTTAAAAAATAATCACTATTTTACGATAATTTCATTTATCCTTTCCTTAGGAGAAAAAAAGAGTTTGCATATGAGTAAAAAGTTCTAAAATTAAATTTTTAAAATATTGCATCATAACTAATAAAATAGCGATCAAAACTACAAAGCCTAAAGCTATCTTTATAGGATAGCCAATAACTAAAAGATTAAATTGTGGCATTGTTTTCATCAAAAGTCCAAAAATAACATCGGCTAAAAGTGAAATTCCAAGTATGGGAAAGCTCATAGTAAAACCTATGATGAAAATATTAAACATACCCATATTTAAATAATGCATTAGATTCTCATGCGGATAAAATCCACCTAAACTAATATAACCTAAAGAATGACTTAAAAACAAAAGCATTAAATGATGACCATCAAAAGCAAGAAAAAACATCAAAGCAAGCAAATTTAAAATTTGAGATGTGATAGGCATACTCGTTCCAGAACTTGGATCTAATATACTTGCCATAGTAAATCCCATAGTAAAAGCAATCTGCTCACCTGCCATCATAATAATAGCAAAAATAATTTGAAGCATTAATCCTGCTATCATTCCAAAAATCACTTCACTAATAAGCTGCAAAACAAAAAAACTATCTAAATGCAAAGATTCTAATCTAGCCAAAGGATATAAATACATAGTCAAAAATAAAACTATAGTACTTTTTATCACCATAGGAATAGAATTATGTGAAAAAAAAGGAAAAAAAACTATAAGACCACTCATTCTAGCAAGAAGCAACATAAAAGTTACAACATTTTTATCACCTAAATAATTAACAAATTCCATTGGCGTTTATAGTATAAGTTTTATCACAAAAACTTGCAAGCTTGCTATCGTGAGTTACAAAAAATAAAGCTGCATCATTTTCTTTAACATAGGATATTAAAAGCTCGATAACATTTTTAGCATTATCAAAATCCAAATTTCCAGTTGCTTCATCAGCAAAAATAATCTTTGGTTTTTTACAAAGCACACGTGCGATACTCACACGCTGTTGTTGTCCGCCGCTAAGCTTTCCTATTTTTTGATGTAAAAGCGTATCAATACCTAATCTTTTTAAAATTTTCTCATCTAAATTTTGACCCGATAAAACACTAGCAAGTTCGATATTTTCTAAAGCTGAAAAACCTTTAAAAAGATAATGTGTCTGAAAAATAATACCAAAATCATAACGGCGAATTTTTAATCTTTTGTTTTCATCTATCTGATAAAGACTAGAACCTTTAAAAAAAACTTCACCTTTTTTTGGAATCAATAAAGAAGAAAGTATATGCAAAAGAGTAGATTTACCACAACCGCTGCTCCCTTGAATAGCAATGCAATCTTTAGTATTTAAAGTAAGATTTAAACCCTCAAAAAGCGGATAATCAAAACTATGGCTTAAATTTTCCGCTCTTAAGAGTTCCATTTTTAACCGTTTTTAAAGTTGTGCAGCAACTTCAGCCGCAAAATCTTCAGTTTTCTTTTCTAAACCTTCACCAACTTCAAAGCAAATGAATTCAACAATTTTAATTTTTCCGCCAAATTCTTTTTCTTTTTCAGCGATCACTTGTTCTACAGTTTTTTTATCATCCATCACATAAAACTGACCCATTAAAGTAAGTTTGCTATCAAGTTGAGAATTATCTGCTATAAAGCTATTCATTTTACCTGGGATAATATTATCCCAAATTTTTTCAGGTTTACCTTGAGCTTTAAGTTCTTCTTTGATTTTTTCTTCAGCTTCTTTTAAAATTGCATCGCTTAATTGTTTGCGACTTGCAAATTGAGGAATTTTATGTTCAGGTTTATTTGGATCTTTAAGCCTGCGTCTTTCTTCATTTTCTTTTTCAAGTTCAGCAACCAAAGCTTTGTATTCATTTTCAACAAAAGTCATATCCAAATCTTCATAACTTAAATAACTTGGTCTCATTGCTGCAATATGCATACAAATTTGTCTTAATAAATCTCTTGATTTTGAAGCTACTTCAGCACTATCACAAGCTGCAGCGATCACAACACCAACACGGCCATTTGTATGAATATAACCATTTACAACGCCGTTAGCACCTGCTTTTAAAGTTGCAAATCTTCTTACAACTAAGTTTTCTCCTATAGTTGCAATTTGACTTTTTAAATATTCTTCAAATTTTACGCCATTGATTGTGCTTGAATGAAGTTCTTCCACACTTTGTAAGCTATTACTTTGAATATGAGCTGTAGTATCTTTTGTTAAAGCGATAAACTGATCATTTTTTGCCACAAAATCTGTTTCGGAATTAATCTCACTTACAGTTGCACTTGTAAAATCATCACTTACTTTTACACTTACTAAACCTTCTGCAGCAAGTCTATCTGCTTTTTTAGCAGCCTTACCTAAACCTTTTTCTCTTAAAAGTTGTACTGCTTTATCAAAATCTCCATTAGTTTCACTCAAAGCATTTTTACAATCCATCATCCCCGCACCTGTACTTTCGCGGAGTTCTTTTACCATTGCAGCAGTAATTTCAGCCATTATTCTTGCTCCTCACTGAAGTCTTCTTCGCTCATCGCTTCATCTAAAACTTCTTTTTTCTCTTCATCGGTGATTTCTTTTTCTTCATTTGGTAAAGCTTCACCATCTTGTTCTCTTAAAGCTTTTCCTTCATTAATCGCTTCAGCCATTTCTTGACAGAAAAGTTGCACTGAACGAATTGCATCATCATTTCCTGGGATAGGATAAGTTACCAAATCAGGATCGCAGTTTGTATCTAGTGGAGCTACAACAGGAATTCTTAATCTATTTGCTTCTTGAACAGCAATTTTTTCTTTTACTGTGTCAACAACAAAAATCATATCAGGTTGAGTTTTCATATAACGAATTCCACCTAAATAAGCTAATAATTTTTCTTTTTTTCTTGTAAGCATTAAAGCTTCTTTTTTAGTTAAAAGCTTAATACTTCCATCTTCTTCCATTTTTTCAATTACTTCTAATTTTCTAATTGATTGGCGAATAGTACCAAAATTTGTCATCATACCGCCAAGCCATCTATGATTTACATAAGGCATACCGCATTTTTCAGCGTATTCTTTAATCGCTCCACCTGCTTGTTTTTTTGTTCCAACAAAAAGTATAGTTTTTCCTTCGGCAGCAGCTTCACGAACGATATTATAGGTATATCTAAAATATCTTAAAGTTTTTTGTAAATCAATTACATAAATACCTTTTCTCTCGCCAAAAATGAATTTTTTCATCTTTGGATTCCAGCGTCTTGTTTGGTGTCCAAAATGCACACCGCATTCTAATAAATCTCTCATACTAACCATGAGTTTCTCCTTATAAATTTAGCTTTATTCCTCCACATCCCTTAATTTACACAAGCTAAAAAGAATTGATGTGTGTGAAATGAAGCTAAGATTCTATCAAATTTAAGTTTAGTTTTTACTTATATATGTAGTCCTTGGTAAGGCTTAGATTATTATTGATTTCTTTTGTGATTAAAAATTGGAACAAATCCACGCTTCCAACACGAAAAGCAGAGGCACAAGAACGAAGGTATAAATCCCACATTCTTATAAATTCTTCATCATATTTTTCCCTTACCTTGTCCAATACTTTGTTAAAATTTTCATCCCATAAATCTAAAGTTTTTGCATAGTGCATTCTTAAACTTTCTGCTAAAAGAAGATGAAAATCCCACTCGCTCATAGCACTTACAACCTCTCTTAAAGAAGGTAAATATCCTCCTGGAAAAATATATTTATCTATCCAAGCATTTGTTTTTCCTTCAAACATGGCTAAAATAGAATGTAAAAGCATAGAACCTCCAGGTTTTAACACTTGTTTTACTTTCATGAAATAAAGTCCTAAATTCTCTTTACCTACATGTTCAAACATACCCACAGAAACAACTTTATCAAAATAATTTTCAAATTCTAAATCTTGATAATTTTGAAGTCTTATTTCTATTTTATCTTCAAGACCAAGTTCTTTTACTCTTTCCTTAGCTTTTTTACACTGCTCCTCTGAAATAGTAATTCCAACAACCTTAACTCCATACTTTTGAGCCGCCATAATAGAAAGCCAACCCCAGCCACAACCTATATCTAAAAGCTTTTCTCCTTCTTTTAAATCAAGTTTTTTAAGGGTATGTTCTATTTTGTTAATTTGAGCTTCATAAAGAGTATTATTAGGCTCTTTAAAATAAGCGCAAGAATAGCTCATAGTATCATCAAGCCAAAGCTTATAAAAATCATTACCTATATCATAATGACTTTTGATATTTTTACTTTCTTGCTTTTGAGTTATTTTACTCAATACATCTTTTTTGGTTTTAAAAAATTGCTGATTAGAAAAATAATATAATACCCTAGCCATTTCATCATAATCGCCCTCTATGTCAAGTTTTGCCTGCATATAATGTCTTGCAAAAACCAAACTTGTATCACCAAATAACTCCAAAAAAGGAATTTTTTCTTTAAAAATTAAAGAAAATTTAGCAGGTTTGTTTCCGATAAAAAATTCTTCTTTATCCCAAAAAACAACTCTAAAATCCCCATAATCCCATTTTTTTAAAATAGATTTGATTAAAGTTTTTTCTAACATAAAATACTCCTAAATTCTAAAATAATTATATTTTGAAGTATCTCTCTTTAAATATTAAAAATTAATAAAAATGAAGAAAAAATAAGATTTTTGCCATTATCATTAAATAATGGCAAAAAATGTAATATTAATGTAATTTAGACCAAACAGAACGCTTCCAACCTATAGCAAAAATACTTAAAATTACAAAGAATATCATTACATAAATTCCTGTAGTTTTTCTTTCTTCTTTTTTGCTATCACCCACTTGATCAATATAAGATACAACCTTAGCCTGTGCAGCTTCTGTTAAACCTACTCTTGGCATAGCGGTTCCTGGAAGAAGTTTTTGAGTGTTATTAATAAAATCATGTAAATATTGCTCACCACGAGATCTTATCATCATAGAAAGATCAGGCGGAACAGAACCTAAATAAGTTTTTAAATCATTTTGATTTGATGGAGTAAAAAAGCTATCGTATTTCATATCATGACAACGTCCGCAAGCCTCAATAAAAGTTGCTTTATCTTTAGCAAATTTTATATCTTTTTCCATTAAAGCCGCTTTTTGAGCACTATTTTCCATTTTAGCATATTTTGCCTCAACATCTTTCTTAATAGTAGCATCTTCATTGGCTTCAAATTTAACACTCACATCTTTAAGATAAGCAATTACATTGGCTATATTTGCATTTGTAGCTTCTTCGCTTTCTCCTGAAGTATCTTTATTGTAAGCTGTCATAATAAAAGCATCACCAAATTTATGATCTACTTTTAAAGCAAGCGCAGGATGCATAATCAAAGCTGCTAAAAATTTTTCATCAAAAATAGCACCAGCTGCACTAAGATCAGGTGGTATTACTCCCATAGAAGAATCAGTAATATTAGCTGTTATTCCATCTTCTTTTAGACCATGACATGCAAAACAGTTATTTTCAAAAAATTCTTTACCTTTTTTTGCATCACCCT
The DNA here is from genome assembly GCF_001762855.1 of Campylobacter sp. BCW_6467. Taxonomy (NCBI): domain Bacteria; kingdom Pseudomonadati; phylum Campylobacterota; class Epsilonproteobacteria; order Campylobacterales; family Campylobacteraceae; genus Campylobacter; species Campylobacter sp. BCW_6467. Next base: position 6,238 of record NZ_MJXP01000017.1, read on the forward strand.
TAGCAAAATCGATCTTTGCAACATCTGCCCAAAGTGTTTCAACTTTGCTTAATTCTTCTTTTGCTTTTTCAAGTTCTTTGTTTGCACTCTCTATTCTTTTAGCATCTCCTGAAGCTTGTGCATCTTTTAGAGCTAATTCTTTAGCTTCAACTATACCTTTTGCAAAAGTAGTATCTTCAACAGCAAAATCAAAATTTGCAGGAGCAACATGAGGTTTCATCACTGAATGAGCATAAGGCTCTACCCCCCAATATACAAACGCAGTAAAAACTACCACAACTAAAAATATTTTTATTTCTCTCATTGTTTAGCTCCTTTTCTCTCCATAATAGTAATAACCGGTAAAACTACAATAAGTAAAAGTAAAAATACTATAGAAGCATAAAATCCTACCCAAGCATTTACACCTGTTGGAGGTAATTTTCCATAAACTGTTAAAACAATTAAATCAATAAGTAATATCCAAAACCAAATGAAAAATAAAGGTCTTTCATGGGCTGGTTTTACAACATCACTTCTATCAAGCCAAGGAAGCAAGAAGAAAATCACTTGAGCAATACCAAATGCAGCCAAACCTATATCAAAAGCTTTAATACCTGCAATATCAAAGAAAAATCCTCTTAAAACTTCATAACTCCATAAGAAATACCACTCAGGATAAATATGAGCTGGTGTTTTAAGCGCATTAGCCGGATCAAAATTAATTGGATCCATTGCAAATTCAAATTTAAAACAGACTAAATAAAAGAAGAAAATCATAAAAAAGCTTATATACATAAAATCTTTTGATAAAAATCCTGGCCAAAAAGGAATCACTTTAGAACCCTTTGTGTCACCTGCCATGTACTTTTCAGCCTCTAAGTCAAAGTCAAGTTCTTCAGAAATTTCATTATTAACATGAGGAATTCTTAAAGAATAGAAGTGAAATGCTATAATAGCAATGATAACTATAGGAAGCAAGCACACATGAAGCATAAAAAATCTTGTTAAAGTTGGATCAGAAACCGCATAATCTCCACGAATCCAAATCACAAGCTCAGGGCCAATAAATGGTATCCCTCCAAAAAGATTAGTGATTACTTGAGCTGCCCAATAACTCATTTGTCCCCAAGGAAGCATATACCCACTAAAAGCTTCAGCAGAAAATACAACAAACAAAAGCATACCGCTAACCCAAATCATCTCACGACCTTTTTTATAAGAACCGTAATAAATTCCTGTTAGCATATGTATGTATATAATCAAAAATACAACAGAAGCGGCAACACCATGCATGTGACGCCAAAGCCATCCATAATCCACCTCTTGCATAATAGTCTTATTCACACTATCAAAAGCAAGTGCAGTATCTGGTTTATAATACATCACAAGTAAAAGTCCTGTAACAAAAAGCACTGCAAAAAGAGTGGTTAAAATAACCCCCATTGCCCAAAGAAAGTTAATTTGCTTTGGTATCCAATACTTTACCATTAAAACATCAAGTAGTTTATGTATTGCAAGTCTTTGATCAAGCCAATCTACAAGACCATTAGCTTTTCTAATTTGTGCCATCTTAAGCCTCCGCTATCATTTTTTTATATTCAGGACCCTCTTCACCTAAAACAAGTTTGGTTCCATCAATCTTAAAAGGAGGAATTTCAAGAGGCTTTGGAGGAGGTCCAAAGACATTTTTTCCACTTGTGTCAAATTCTCCACCATGACAGGCACATTTAAACAATTGCTCGCTTGGTTGGTAAGCAGGTATACAACCCAAATGCGTACAAAGTCCTATAACCACAGTATAAGCTGCGTTATCTACCACAACATCACGTTTTTCATCTTTTGGCATACTCGCATCTTTTTTTAATATAAAAATAGGCTTTTTACGCCATTCTATAGTTCTAAGCTCTCCATCTTGCATTCCTGATAAATCTACTGTAGTAAAACCTGCAGCTTTGACACTTGGAAGTGGATCCCAAGTTTTTTTCATCGCAACAAGCGAGAAAACACCGCCTACAGCAGCTACGCTTCCAAATGCAAAGCCCATAAAGCTTCGTCTACTCTCAGATGTAGCCATAACTTGTCCTTTCGATTTTATTTTTTAACCAAGTTAAAAGTTTATCGAAATTAAAATAAATTTTTTCTTTGTTTAACAAGTTTTGATATTTAGACAATAAGAGCAAAAAGAGAAAAAACAAGCACAGGTAAAGTTATCAAAAAGCCAAATTTACAATATTGCCAAAAAGAAATATTAATGCCTTTTCTAGCCAAAACTCCAAGCCAAAGCAAAGTTGCCAAAGAACCTATTGGCGTAAGTTTTGGGCCTATGTTTACCCCCAAAAGATGCGCATAAATCATCAAGGAATCAAAAGAAAAATTCTCAAAATATTCTTTTAATGCCAAATCGCCGATTAAAACCATAGGCAAATTATTAAACACAGAAGATCCAAAAGCTGAAATCAAAGCCACACCAAAAATTCCACTCTTATCTTGCATCAAAAAAGCATAGCTTTTAACCAAAATTTCACTCACGCCTATTTTATGTAAAGCAAAAACCACCATATAAAGCCCAAAACTAAAAAGCAAAACTCCATAAGGTGCTTCAAAAAGAATTTTAACACTTTTTTTACCTTGAATTTTTAAAACAATAAGCCAAAAAATTCCCGCCCAAAGCAAAGCAAAAAAACTTATTTTAATATCAAAAATTTCACCTATAAAAAAACTGATCACAAAAAGAAGTAAAAATACTATGCAAAGAAAAAACAATTTCAATGAAATTTGCTCTTTTTTGACTAATTTAAATTCAAGCCTTTTAGGCAAAACTCTCCCATAAAGCATAAAAACCATAACTATAGTAGAAAGCAAAACAAAAAAATTTGGCAAAAACATATTTTTAGCAAATTCTAAAAATTCTATCTTAAAATAATTTGCTGTAATGATATTGGTTAAATTTGAAATAACCAAAGCATTTGAACTTGCATCACATAAAAAAGAAAGACTAAGCAAAAAAGAACTTAAAATAAAAGCATGATTTTTACAATCTTTAAGAGTTGAAAATAAAGCTATAATAATAGGTGTAATGATTAAAATCGCTCCATCGTTAGCAAAAAATGCAGAAAGAAAAAAGACAAAAATCAACAAAAATAACATCAACTTTTTTGTGCTAATATAAATTTTTTCTTGATTTTTCTCTCTAGAAAAATGCAAAATTTTACTCGCAATAAAATCAAAAAATCCTAAAGCTTCCAAGCTAAAAGAAAGGATAATCAACCCAACTAAAGTTAAAGAACTATCCCAAACCAAAGAAAAAACAAAATAAGCATCTTTAAAATCTACCAATTGAAAAATAAAAACAAAAAAAGCTCCCAAGCTAGAAAATACCCAAATAGGTAAATTCCATGGACGCCAAAAAAGTAAAATTAAAGTAGATAAAAAAATAAAAAAAGCAAGCATTTAAGCTTTTTTCTTTTGCATTTTGATATAAATTTGCAAAATATCCAACGCCGCAGGAGTGATTCCACTGATTTGACTTGCAGCAAAAATAGTTGGAGGTTTATGATGATTAAGCTTTTCTACAACTTCATTACTCAAACCGCTTACACTTTTAAAATCAAAATTTTCAGGAATTTTAAGCTCGCTAAGATTTTTCATTTTTTCTACTTGAGCTTTTTGCATACTAATGTAATGATAATACTTTGCCTCATTTAAAATCTCTCTTAAGGAGTAATGATCCATAGTTTCAAACATAGGATCAAGTTTTTTTAATTTTTCTATATCAAAACTTGCTCTTGCGACAATTTTTTGAAGATTGACTATAGAAGAAATTTTATCTTCTCCTAAACTCTCTAAAAAAGCATTATTTTGGTTATTAGGCGTGAATTCTTTAGAAAGTAAAAATTCAAGTCCTTTTTGAAGATTGTTTGCGATATTTTGTATATAAGTAAAATCTTGCTCGCTTAAAAGCCCTAAATCATAGCCATATTTTCCAAGTCTAAGTATAGCATTTTCTTCCCTTAAAAGCAGTCTAAATTCCGCTCTTGAAGTAAACATTCTATAAGGTTCTTTTGTACCTTTTACTACCAAATCATCGATTAAAACTCCTATATAAGCTTCATCACGCCTTAAAATCAAAGGCTCTTTCATATCTATGCTTAAACTTGCATTGATTCCTGCCATAAAGCCTTGTGCTGCAGCCTCTTCATAACCTGTAGTTCCATTAATCTGTCCTGCACAATAAAGATTTTTAATCTTTTTAAGTTCTAAAGTATGCTTAAGTTCAGTTGGCTCTATATAGTCATATTCTATAGCATAACCAAAACGGGTTATTTTAGCATTTTCAAAACCCTTTACAGAACGTAGCATTTGAGTTTGCACTTCATAGGGCAAAGAAGTAGAAAAACCATTGATATAATACTCCGTTGCATCGATAGTTTGAGGCTCTATAAAAAGATGATGACTTTCTTTGTCGCTAAAACGATTGATCTTATCTTCTATAGAAGGACAATACCTTGGCCCCACGCCTTCAATCTGTCCTGTAAAAAGTGGGGCACGATAAAAATTATTCTTAATAATCTCATGTGTAGTTGTATTAGTGCGTGCGATATAACAAGGAAGTTGAGTAGGATTAAAATTTCTTGAACGAAAACTAAAAGCTTTAGGATTTACATCGCCATCTTGGATTTCAAGTGCGCTAAAATCAATACTTTTTGCATCTACTCTTGGGCAAGTTCCTGTTTTTAAACGCCCCATTTTTAAACCCAAAGTTTGTAGATAATTGCCTAAATTTACTGAAGCAAGCTCCCCTACCCTTCCTGCTTGAAGTTTATTTTCGCCTATATGAATAAGTCCATTTAAAAAAGTCCCTGTTGTTAGGATCACTTTTTTGGCAAAATATGTATTTTCTAAATTTGTTTTTACGCCTTTAACTTCATCATTTTCTACGATTAAAGCATTCGCTTGTTCTTGAGAAATTTCTAAATTTGGAAGTTTTAAAAGTTTATTACGTGCAATGATACGGTACTTATCCATATCAATTTGCGCCCTACTTCCTTGAACGGCTACACCCTTACTTTCATTTAAAATGCGAAATTGTATTCCCGCTTCATCGGTGATTTCACCCATAAGACCACCCATGGCATCAAGTTCTTTTACCAAATGCCCTTTTGCAAGTCCACCTATAGCTGGATTACAACTTGCTGCTCCTATTTGCTCAATCAATGTAGTTAAAAGTAAGGTTTTTTTACCCATTCTAGCAGCAGCAGCACTTGCTTCAACACCCGCATGTCCACCACCTATAACAATGACATCAAACATATTTTGCCTTGAAAAATGTGAATTTTTAAAAGAAAGATTATATAATATTTAGACTTAAAACAAACTCGTTTTAAGCCTAACAAAAATTTATTTAGCTTCTTGGAGAGAGAAAATTAACTCATTATAAGTTTTATCTGCATCTTTGCAGAAATTTTTAAGCATCTCAACACCCTTATTTAAACCTTGTTGCTGTTCTACTCTTAAAAGATCGCTATAAAGGCTTTCTATTGTAGAAATAGCGCTTTTATTTGGCATACGACGAACGGAATAATAGCCTATGATATTATTATTAATATCTATTGATGGAGTTACATTTGCAAAAACCCAGTAGTAATTGTTATCTTTAGTTTTGTTTTTTACGTAAGCAAAAATTTCCTTACCCTCTCTCATATAATCCCATAAATATTTAAAAACAGTTTTTGGCATCTCTTCATGTCTTACTATGTTATGAGGTTTATTTAAAACTTCACCCATGGTATAACCTGCATATTTTAAAAAATCATCATTTGCATAAACTATTTTACCTTTTAAATCTGTTTTAGAAGTAATTAAACTATCTTCTTGTAAAAAAATTTCTCTTGACATTTCCCCACCCTCTTAATTTATATTTTTAATTTTGCTAAGATTTCAGCACTTCTTTGCTCTAGTGATTTAATATCATTTACAATCGCATCATAAGCTTTTTGATCGATATAATCTTGACTTGATTCTTCTATTGCTTTTTTAGCGTTATCTTTTATAAATTCTTTAGCTAAATTTAACTCAGTTTCAGAACTAAGTTCATTAATAACACCTTGAGCTCTCTCATCTTGGCAAAGATTAGAAATTGGATCTACACTTTCAAGATTGAAATTTTGAGCCCCATTTAAATTTAAATATATATTTGATTTATAAAGAATATGATCGATTTTAACTACAGATAAAATCAATCTCTTTGCAAAGGATCCAAAATTAACACCAAGAGCACTACTATTTTCTTCTAGACGTTTAAAAGCTTGAGAAAATTTATTAATTCTTTCTTCAGATTCACTAACAATGTTAAAAACTTGATCGCTGCCACTTTGGATATTTACAAAATCCTGTTGCATAGTCTGAATTGCAATGGAAATTTCGCTTGTAGATCTTTGAGTTCTTTCTGCTAACTTTCTAACTTCATCAGCCACAACCGCAAAGCCCCTACCATGTTCTCCTGCACGTGCAGCTTCAATAGCAGCATTTAAAGCTAGAAGATTGGTTTGATCAGCTATATCGCGTATTACTTCAACCACTGAAGTAATATTTTGGGAATTAGCCACAAAAGTTTGTACTGTTTCCTTGCTCGAATTTACAACATCCATTAAAGAACCCATGGCACTTTGCAAAGAATCCACCTCTGAGCCATTTTCTGTAGCTGTATGAGTAATGGCATCAACTGTATCATATACATTTTTCATCATGCTAATATCTTGATTTAATGAGCTAGAAATTTGAGACATATCTTTATTTTGATTTCCAAGGCTTAAATCCATTAAAGTTCTTGATAAAGCATTTTTAAAAGTGGATCTTGCTGTCACTTCTATGTTTGCTAAAGCTTTATTTATAAATTCGATATTATGAGCAAAAATTCCTTTTAAACCTTCAGGCAAAGCCTTACGATAAAATTCGCCTTTTTGGGAACAAGAAATAGAAGTATTAATTTCCCTTAAATAAGCTTCTAGTCCATCAATAGTATTGTTAAGATTATCTGCTATTTCGGCTAATTTTTTGCTTTTTGTTTTTACATAGATCATTCTATTGTCAAAATTTCCTTCTTTTAACTCTCTACAAAGAACCAAAAGTTTATCTATCATTATTTGCTCATCTTTGTGTTGTCTAAGCAAATAAATCATTAAAACAGCGATTAAAATAAAAATTATCACTCCAACATAAATATGAATAAAAATGGCACCTAAAACACCGATAATACTTAGAAAAATAGTTAATAATAATCCATTTTTCACCATAAATTTACCCCTTTATTAAAAATTTTTGAAGTCATAAATTAAAGTAATACTTTAATAATATATTACTTTAATTTTTAGGCGAAGATTGTACAATAAAAAAGATTAAATATATCTTATTTAGTTATCTTCTTGCAAGTTAAAAACAAGTTCATTATAAGTCATTTTATAAGAACTTACAATATCCATTAAAGCCGAAACTCCAGCATTAATGCCTGATTTTTGCTCTTTTTCAAGTAAAATTTTATAAACTTCTTCAATTATAGGAAGAGATTTTCTATTGGGTGCACGACGAACAGAATAGTAGTTGATGATATCTCCATTGGCATCAAATGAAGCACTTACATTTGCAAACACCCAGTAAAAACTACCATCCTTGGCTTTATTTTTTACAAATGCAAAAATTTCTTCTCCTTTTTGAATATAATCCCAAAGACATTTAAATACAGTACGTGGCATATCTTCATGTCTTACTATATTATGAGATTTATACAAAAGCTCATCGACTTTATAACCTGCGTATTGTAAAAAGTCATTATTGGCATAAATGATATTCCCCTTAAGATCTGTTTTAGAAGTAATTAAAGCATTTTCAGACAAAACTATTTCTTTCATAATTAAAACATCCCAATAAAACAAATAAATCAAAAATAGAATTATTACTAATAATAAACAATAAAAAGTATACTAAATTATAAAATTTTCAAAAAATATTTTAAATTTTATAATGTAAATAATGAGAAATTTTGTAACATTTATATAAAAAATTGTCATATCATATAAAAGAAAGTATTTCTAGATTTGTTTTTTTGTTAAAATTTACAATACGCATTGTTAAAATTATATTTCACAAAAGATCAAAAGGAGTGAATAAACTTGGAAACTTTAAGTCAAACTTTAGCTGAAAGAAAACCGCCTTTATATAAACGTATTATAAAAAGTCTTGGATTTTGGGTGATTATAGGCATTATTACAGGTATTATACTTGGCTATACAGATAAAGAATTAGCCATTGCTAGCAAACCAGGAGTTGATTATTTTATAGGTGCTTTAAAGGTTCTTATAGGTCCTATTATTTTTGTTACTTTGGTTTTGGGTATCATTAGTCTTGAAAGTTTAAAAAAAGTAGGTAGTATTGGTGCTAAAGCGGTTATTTACTTTGAAGTTGTAAGTACTTTAGCACTTGCTATAGGTATTTTTATGGCAAATGTTATGCAACCAGGTCATGGAATGAATCTTGATCCAAGTCAACTTGATACAAAAAGCGTTCAAAAATACATTTCTCAAACCACAGAAGTAAGCGCAAGCTCTGAGATCATGCATATTTTAAAAGATGCTATGCCTACTGATATTATCACGCCTTTTACAGAAGGAAAAACCATACAAGTTTTAGTTATTGCTATAGTTACTGCTTTGATTATTTCTTTAATGAGAATAGAAGATAAACAGGCAATTCAAAGAGTTTTTGAAGTGGTGCAAAATTTTGTTTTTAAAATTCTACAAATCATTATGTATTTTAGTCCTATTGCCGCCTTTTCAGCAATGGCTGTACTCATAGCTCAATACGGAATTGGCTCTTTGATCAACTTAGCATATTTACTTTTAGTGATGCTGATTTCATGTCTTGTTTTTATATTTGGAATCTTAGGTCTGATTTGTTATTTTGCAAAAGTAAATATCTTCAAATTTATGAGATTTATCTCAAGAGAAGTATTGATCGTTTTTGCAACCAGTTCAAGCGAGTCTGCACTTGCTCCTTTAATGAGAAAACTAGAAAAAGCGGGACTTTCTAAAGCAACAGTCGGACTTGTTTTACCAACGGGATATAGTTTTAATCTTGATTGTACAAATATTTATCTAGCTATGAGCTTAATCTTTCTAGCACAAGCTTTTAATGTAAATTTAAGTTTAACACACGAAATCAGTATTTTAATAGTATTAATGATAGCTTCAAAAGGTGCAGTGGGTGTAACTGGATCAGGTTTTATAGTGCTTGGAAGTACGCTTGCAGCTCTAGGAAATATGGAAATTTCAGAAGCAAATGCAACCTTAGCGCAAGTTCTACCAGTAGCTGCTATAGGCGTTCTTTTAGGTGTTGATAAATTTATGTCTGAAATGAGGGCTGTTGGAAATCTTTGTGGAAATTCAGTAGCAGCCTTAATCGTTGCGATCTGGGATAAACAAATTGATCAGGAAAAATTCAACTATGCTATGGATAATCCAGAAAAATTCCATAATGCTGGAATGAACTAATGGGTTCTTTGGAGGAAATCATATCGATTAACCTCCTCTAAAGTATTATCTTTTTTCCTAAATTGTTTTAAAAAACTTTCATTGAAATTAAAACTAAATCCAACTTGAACAACGGTATCATCAACAGTCTCTCTTGCGCTATAATCACGACGCAATAAATTTAAACTAAATACACTATAAGGAGAGTAAGATACTTGATAATTAGTTTTATCATTATCCTTGCTTATATCAAAAGCAAAAGCGGTGTAAGTTGGAATTACAAAACTCATTCCAAGCTGTAAATTTTTTTCTGCTTCATTGGGTATGTAATAATTACTATAAGCCTTTATAAATTTACTATAACCAAACTCTGTACCAAAGCTTTTAGTATCTTTTTGTTCCTTTTGTTTGTCAATAAAACCATTAACTCCAAATAAAAATTCATCTTTTTCATAACGATTGATTAAGCCCCCTGAGTAATTATAATTATCTTGAGCCACAAAAAGTTCTTTTTGAAAAAGCAAAGAATTATTCTCTCCCTCATAAAGAGAACTTAAATTTTTAACCTGCGCGTTTTCGTTTTGAAAATCTAAATTCCCATCTGTTTTATCTATACCATTATTATTTTCTAAAGTTTTTGAAAGCAAGCTATCAAAAGTACTTTTAAAATCCACATTCTCTTCTTGAATTTTTGGAGCTTCTTTGGTGTTTTTATAATCAAAGTGCTCCCAAGAATTTTGATTATTATTTTTTACTAAAGCCTCTGCAAGTTCATCGGCATGGAGTAAAGAAAACAATGCTATTATATAAAAAATACCCCTCATTATTCTTATATTCCTTATTATTTCTTGTTTGAGTATTTATTATAAAAAAATAATATAAATAAAAATTCCACAAAGACTAAAAACTAAAATTAGCAAATTTAAAGTAAATAAGTGTATAATTAAAATAAAAAAGGGTTATTAATGCAAAAAGACAACCTCATAGCTTTTGTTATTTTTATTATCAGCACTATCGCATTTGTTATTTGGGGATTTGGTTATATTTCGCAACATCAACTCATTCTTTTTATTCTTGCTTCTATATTTGGCATTTTTATGGCATTTAATATAGGTGGAAATGATGTAGCCAATTCTTTTGGAACAAGCGTTGGTGCAAAAACAGTAACCATTAAACAAGCTTTAATTATAGCAGCTGTTTTTGAGCTAAGCGGGGCAATCTTCGCAGGCGCAGAAGTTACTAAGACCATACGCAGCGGTATTGTTATTTTTCCAAATTCTTTAGATCCTATGCTTTTTGTTATCATTATGCTTGCCGCACTTTTAAGCTCTGGGGTTTGGATTTTTATTGCAACCAAGAAAGGCTTACCTGTATCAACCACACACAGTATAGTCGGTGGGATTGTAGGTGCTAGTATTATGATGGGGCTTTTAAAATTTGATGGGATTCAAACACTCTCCATGGTTAAATGGAGTGAAATTTTAAGAATAGCTATTTCTTGGGTAGCTTCGCCTCTTTTAGGGGGTATTGTAGCTTATATTATTTATTCATATATTGATAAGAAAATTTTAAAACCATCAGAAAAACTAAATGATGATTTGAAAAATATCAAAAAAGAAAGAAAAAAATTCAAAGAAGAATATTTTTTAAATTTAAAAACAAAATCCCAAGAAGAACAAATTAAAGAACTTTCCGCTATAGCTTTAGATGAGGAAGAACAAGAAAATAATTTCTATAGAAATAAAATGAAGGAATTTAAGGATCAAGAAAAAGATATAGATATTTACTCTATTTTAAAAACTCATATGCCAATCATTGCTTGTATTGCTGCTGCTATCATTTCGGCAATGTTTTTATTTAAAGGTTTAAATAATGTTAGCACTTTAGATATTTTACAAAACTTTTGGATTATCGGAATTATAGGAACTATAAGTTATGTTGTAACATTTGCTATAGTCAAAATCGTTAAAAAAACAGAACTTAATAAAACTACTGATAGAATTTTCTCATGGTTTCAAATATTTACAGCCTCTAGTTTTGCATTTTCACACGGAGCCAATGATATAGCCAATGCTATAGGTCCTTTTGCAGCGATTTTAGATGTCTTAAAAAACGGCACAATTAACGCGACTTCTCCTGTACCTTTTGCTGCCTTAGCTATGTTTGGAGTTGCTCTAGTTGTAGGGCTTTGGTTTTTAGGTAAAGAAGTGATTACTACAGTGGGTTCAAAACTTGCAACCATACGCCCTACTACTGGATTTTCTGCAGAACTTGGTGCAAGCATAGTTATACTCTTAGCTACACAATTTGGAATTCCTGTTAGCTCCACCCATATACTCATAGGTGCTATCTTGGGTATAGGAGTGTATAATAAAAACGCAAATTGGATTATGATGAAGCCTATAGGATTGGCTTGGATTATCACTTTACCAGTCGCTGGTATTATGGCAGCACTTGTATTTTTAGGATTTAAACTATCTTTAGGAATTTAAGTAAAGCTTATTTTTCTAAAATATTTTTTCCTTTAATTATATGCATTTTAATTTTTCCAAAAAGTTTATCCTCAGAATAAAGAGAACTTTTTGGAGCAAAAATTTCTTCATTCTCATCAAAAAGAACTAGATTAGCTTCTTTTCCGACTTCTATAACTCCGCTATTTAAACCTAAAAATTCACTAGGATTTTTACTTGTAAATTGACAAAGCTCTTGCCAATTTAAAAATCCTTCTTTGATTAAAAAAGTATAGCAAAGACTTATAAATTCGCATACGCTATGGATTCCAAAGGCCGCTTCATCAAAAGCTAAATCTTTTAAAGAAATTGATTTTGCACTATGTAAGGAAGTTAAAAAGCTGATTTTTCCTTCTTTTAAAGCCTCTCTTAAAGCCAAAACATCTTCTTTGCTTCTTAAAGGTGGCATAAGTTTCGCAGCAGTATTAAAATCTTCACAAGCACTATCATCTTTGATAAGATGATGAATGCTTACAAGTTTTAAATCCTTTTCATCTAATAATAATAAAGAATCTTTCAAACTTAAAAGATCAAAAATAACTTTATTTTTATAAAATTTAGCCAATTCTTTCATTTTAGCTATCTGGCTAGTTTCAGCGATTTTACTCATGCCTATAAGCCCTAACTCAAAACTCATTTCACAATCATTCATCACTCCATTATCATCAAAATCCTTATCATAACAACGCACAAAAATTGGAGAGTCTTTCATAAAAGCATATTGTGAACTTACTTTTAAAGTATTTGCATCCAAAGAGCTATCAAGCTCTAAAGCACAAGCCCCCTTGTTTAAAAGAGTGGCTAAATTTTTAAGCTTGCCATTTGCATCCTTAACCCGCACACTTGAAAAAATTTGCATCTTTCTTTGAGCTAAATTTTGTAAAAATAAAGCAAAACTTTCTTCATCAAAATCCATGCAATCACGCAAAACTATACTAGAAATTCCTCCTTTTAGACACTCATTTTCTAAAAGCTCTAAATTAGCTAAAGAAAATTTATCATTTTTCAAACTTACACACAAATCCACAAAAGATGGAAGTAAAGTCATACCTTTAGCATCTAAAATTTCTTCACCTTGTAAATTAGAACCAATATTGGTAATTTTTCCTTCTTTAATCTCTATATCTTGTAAAGAATCTCCATAAATTTTTGCATTTTTAATTATCATGATTTTTCCTTAATCATTTTGCTTTAATAAATTCTGCGTTGCTTCTTGCACACTTTTACCCTTAAAAATTGCCACTACTTCATTTACAATAGGTGTATAAATTCCTTTCATTTTTGCTAATTTTTCTATAGCATAAGCAGTTTTTACACCTTCTGCTACTTCATTAAGTTCGGCTAAAATACTATCTAATTTTTGATTTTGCGCCAGTTTTAAACCCACTCTATAATTTCTTGATAAAACACTCGTTGCAGTTAAAAACAAATCCCCTGCTCCACTTAACCCTAAAAAAGTTTCTTCTTTAGCGCCAAAAAATTTACCAAAACGATGCATTTCTATAAGCCCTCTTGAAATCAGTGCCGCTCTTGCATTATTGCCAAGTTTTAACCCATCGCTAATCCCACTTGCAATCGCTAAAACATTCTTATAAGCACCACAAATTTCAGCACCACGAACATCATTATCAATATAAGTTTTAATAAAATCAGGGAAAAAACTTGCAAATTTTTTACAAAGCTCTTGATTTATTCCACTAATCATCAAAGCAGTAGGAAGTTTTTGCATTACTTCAGCAGCAAAAGAAGGACCGCTTAAAACACAAAAATTTTCTTTTGGCACAAAATCTAAAAAAATTTCATCTAAAAATTGACAACTTTGATCTTCTATGCCTTTTGAAGCAATTAAAATTTTTTGTCCTTTGTTGATGAAATTTTCTTTAAGCCAAGCACGCATCCCTTGAGAACTTAAAGCAAAAACAAGGTATTCACATTCTAAAGCTTCTTTTATGCTAACAAAATCTTCTAAATCACGCTGATGCAAAGAACTGATAAAACAATTGTGATTTTCTTTTAAGGCTAGATGTAAAGCACTGCCCCATTTTCCCGCACCAATAACCGCTATACGCATCAACCAAGCTTTGCTTTTAAAATTTCATTTACTTTTGCAGGGTTAAAAGCTCCCTTACCCTCTTTCATTGTTTGACCCACAAAAAATCCAAAAAGCTTGTCTTTACCGCTTTTATACTCTGCAACCTTATCAGCATTTGCATTTAAAATTTGTTCAATTACCGCTTCTATAGCTGAATCATCACTTACTTGCTTAAGTCCTAGCTTTTCTATAGCTTCATCAATTTCCATGCTAGTATTTTCAAACACAAAAGCTAAGACATCTTTAGCCGCTTTTGCACTGATAGTGCCATCTTCTATGCGTTTAATTAAAACTCCAAGCTTTTGAGCATCTACGGGAGAATTTTCTATAGTCAATTCTCCTTTTAAAAGTCCCATAAGTTCAGTATTTAACCAATTTACACAAAGCTTAGGATTTAAATTTTGAGAAATAAGACTTTCAAAAAAACGACTCATTTCTAAAGAACTGATTAAAACCTCAGCATCACTTTCTTTTATACCAAGCTCGTCTATAAAGCGTGCTTTCTTCTCATCAGGAAGTTCAGGGATTTTAATATCCAAAAACTCATCTTTTAATAAAACAGGCAATAAATCAGGATCTGGAAAATAGCGATATTCTGCCGCCTCTTCTTTACCACGCATACTTCTTGTAACTAAATTTGTTGTATCAAAAAGTCTGGTTTCTTGAACTACTTCTTGTTCGTAAGTTCCATCTTCCCAAGCCTCACTTTGTCTTTTTACCTCATATTCTATAGCTTTTTGGATAAAACGAAAAGAATTAAGATTTTTAATCTCTACCCTAGTATAAAGTTTTGTATCACCCTTAGGTCTTATACTAACATTTGCATCGCATCTAAAACTTCCTTCTTGCATATTTGCATCTGAAATGTCTAAAAAGCGTATGATAGAATGAAGCTTTTTAAGATAAGCTACTGCCTCATCGCTACTTCTAAGCTCAGGTTCGCTGACAATCTCAAGCAAAGGAGTTCCTGCACGATTTAAGTCCACTTTAGAAAAATTATTTTCGTGGATATTTTTACCTGCATCTTCTTCTAAGTGTGCTCTTGTAATACCTATGCGTTTATTTTCACCCTTTACATTGATAAAAAGCTCACCCTTTTCTACTATAGGGATATCAAATTGTGAAATTTGATAAGCCTTAGGTAAATCTGGATAAAAATAATTCTTACGATTAAAAACACTTTTTTTATTAATTGTTGCATTGACAGCTTTTCCAAAAGCTATAGCTTTTTTTACAACCTCTTCATTTAAAACAGGCAAAGCTCCTGGTAAGGCCAAACAAGTGGGACAAACATTGGTATTTGGAGCTTCTCCAAAAGAAGTTGCACATGAACAAAAGATTTTTGTTTTAGTATTTAATTGAGTATGAACTTCAAGACCTATAACTACTTCAAACATAAAATTTCCTTGAATTTTTAAATGCTTTATTTTATCTTTTTTTCTTTTAGAAAAGGCTTTAAATATTAGACTTTGATTTGTATTTGTTTAATTTTAAAATTATGAAATTATAAAACAACTATTTTTTCTGATTTTTAAGTTCATAGTTTTCTATAAACAACATAAAAACCAAAAATAAAAGCAGGCTAAAAATAAACCCCAAAACAAGATAAAAATAAAATATAAATTTAAAAAGGAGAAAAAAGGTGCACAAAAGCATTAAAGCTAAAGATGCACCTTTAAAAAATTCTAAAATATAGATCAATGACCTTCCTCAACAACAGTTGCACCCGCTAAATATACATAAGTTAAAATCATAAAAATAAAAGCTTGTAAAAATGCCATAAAAGTTAAAAGCACATAAGCAGGAAGCGGAGCTATATAAGGAACTAAAGCTAAAATTACCATCAAAAATAAATCGTCACCTTTAATATTTCCAAACAAACGGAAGGACAAAGAAACCACACGAGAAAGATGAGAGACTATCTCTATAGGAAACATCAAAGGAGCTAAAAGTTTAATAGGTCCCATGAAATGAGCAAAATACTTTACAAAACCTTGTGCCCTAATACCCTCAAAATGATAATATACAAAAACTATAATAGCCAAGGACAAAGTCAAATTTAAACTTGCAGTTGGAGCGTGAAAACCAGGTATTATACCTATAATATTACTAAAAAACACTATAATCCCCAAAGTTGCAACCAAAGGAAGATATTTTCTTGCACCTTTTTCACTTCCCATGGTATCTCTACCCATAGATAAAACTCCCTCTAAAAAAGCCTCACCTAAATTTTGCATACCGCGTGGAACAAGTTGCATAGAACGAGTAGCCATCATAGCCACTATAACAGCAATTAAAGCTACCAAACCTATGTGAAAAAAATAAGAAAAAGTATGACTTGCATCAAGCAAAGAGCTAAATAAAAATAAATCTTTCATGGTTTCCTCAAAAATTTTATTCTAAACTCGAAATTTTAGCAAAATCTTACTTATATTTTAATGAAAATTTACATCCATTCTAAAACTTGCGAAAGTTCTTTAGCAACAAAACACTTAAGCCCTATATCTTCCAAAGGCTTAGAAGGAACAATGGCATTTTTAAATTTTTGCATTTTAGCTTCTTTTAAACGCGTATCAAGGCTAAAAACCTCTCTAATTTCTCCATTTAAACTAAGCTCCCCTATAAAAATACTATCTTTGCTCAAAGGGCGATTTTTAAAACTTGAAATAATAGCTGCAACCACAGCCAAATCCGCCGCAGTTTCGCTTACTTTTACTCCGCCACTAATATTTACAAATACATCATAATGTCCTAAAGGAATTTCAAGCTTTCTTTCAAGCAAAGCCAAAAGCATATCTAAGCGATTTTTTTCATATCCCGTAGCGCTACGCTTTGGATAAGAACTTTCACACACTAAAGCTTGAACTTCTAAAACCAAAGCACGAGATCCTTCCATCACAACACCTAAAGCACTTCCTGAAATAGCCTTTCCACGAGTAAAAAAACGATTTGCCAAATCTTTTGCGCTGATCAAACCCTTAGCAGTCATCTCAAAAATACCTACTTCATTCGTTCCACCAAAACGATTTTTAAAGCCTCTTAAAAGTCTGATTTCTTTAGTGGCATCTCCTTCAAAATAAAGCACCACATCTACCATATGCTCAAGAACCCTAGGCCCTGCTATAGTACCTTCTTTAGTAATATGCCCTATGATAAAAGTACTGATATTATAAGCCTTGCTAACACGCATAAGTTCAAAAGTAATCTCACGCACCTGAGTGATGCTTCCTGCTGCTGAAGTGATTTTATTTGAATATAGAGTTTGTATAGAATCAACGATAAGAATGCTATAATCTTTTTTGTGCAATTCTTCTAAAATATTTTCAAGGCAAAGTTCAGTAAGTAAAAATAAATTCGGAGTATTAGCCTCAAGACGATCAGCTCTTAATTTAATCTGGGTTTTACTTTCTTCGCCACTGACATAAAGCACTTTTTTACCCTGTTTAGCTAAATTTGAAGCAATTTTTAACAAAAGCGTAGATTTTCCCACACCTGGACTTCCGCCTATAAGCACTAAAGAACCTTCAACAAGCCCTCCGCCTAAAACCAAATCAAGCTCATTATCATCTGTGCTGTATCTTGTAAAATGTTCTAACTCCACATCTTCAATACAAACAGCCTCACTTGTTTTCATACTAACTTGTGCAAGCTCTTTTAAAACTTTAATTTGCTCAGCTTTTAATTCTATAAAACTATCCCAAGCTCCACAATCAGGACATTTTCCAAGCCATTTGCTTTGTTGATTTCCACAAGCTTGGCATTCAAAAAGTGCTTTATTTTTTGCCATTATTCAAAAATAGGATCTAATAAAGTATCTAAGTAAGCATTTGCATTAAATTCTTGTAAATCCGTCATTTGCTCACCCACGCCTACATAAAAAATAGGAAGCTCAAGCTCTCTTGCTATACTAAAAAGTGCACCCCCTTTAGCTGTCCCATCAAGCTTTGTGATAATCACACCATCAAGTTTTACAAGCTCATTAAAAGCTTTAGCTTGTAAAATTCCAGCATTTCCCTGTGTTCCATCTAAAACTAAAATTTTTCTATGGGGTGCACCTTCTAAAGCTTTGTTTGAAATTCTCACAATTTTTTCAAGCTCATGGGCTAAATTTTTTTGATTTTGCAAACGCCCTGCTGTATCGATAATAACTCTATCAAAATCCTTTGCTTTTGCTTTAGAAATGGTATCAAAAGCAACCGCTGAAGGATCATGCCCTTGTGCAGTTAAAACTATATCTACATCCACTTTTTGTGCCCAAAGTTTTAATTGTTCAATCGCACCTGCTCTAAAAGTATCACACGCTCCTAAAATCACTTTTTGATTTTGGTTTTTATATAAATAAGCAAGTTTGGCAATACTTGTTGTTTTTCCTGCTCCATTTACTCCTAAAATAAGTTCTACAAAAGGTTTTTCTTGATTGGTTTCTTTTTTTTCATAAAGAAAATAAGAACCCATAACACGCTTTAAATCTTCTTTTTTTACTTCATTTTGAGGTGGTAAATAATAAACTATCTCTTCAACTATTTCATAACTTACATCTGCTTCAAGCAAAATTTCTTCAAGCAAATCTTTGGTTATCTTTTTATTCTCTCCTTTAACTCCAATAATATTTTCAAGAGTTTTTGTAAGTCCTTTTTTAAAAAAATTAAACATTAAAGTATAGCCTTTTGTATATCGATTTCTAGCATTTCTTCAGGAATAAGCCCTAAATACTGATTAATCAATTTAGAATGCTTGTTGTAAAGAAACATGGTAGGAATTCCATTTACCCCACCTAAAACTTTAGCTAAAAGATAGTTATTTTCACCATTAGAGACTTTATAAGATATTTTATGTTGTTCTATAAATTTTTGAATCTCCTCATTAGACTTATCCTCTAATAAAACTCCAACTATATTAAAATCATTGTTATACTTTTCTTGCAGTTTGTTAAGATGAGGAATTTCGGCAATACAAGGAGTACACCAAGTAGTAAAAAATACAAACAAAGTTGCCTTATCTTCATCGTTGAAATTTAAAACGGCATTTTCTTTTTTTACTGAAATTGATCCTCCATCAATCAAATTAAGTTTAAAATTCATATCATCACTTTGATTTATACTTGTCTCGGTGCTTAAATTTACATCATTTTGCTGCTTTTCTTTATCATTGCTACAAGCAACAAACAAACAAGATATTGTCACTAGTAAAAGTATTTTTTTAATTTTCATTATTTATCAATCCTTTATTCTTCTTTATAAAAATGCTAAAATTATAACATACATAAGATAATATTTTTTTAAAGGCATATTAATGGAAAAAACAGATTTCAGGGCATTGCAAAAAATACGCCTTTTCAAACATTCAAAACTAAATTTCAAACAAGATTATAAAATATTTAAAGAATGTCTTAAAATAATAAAACTATTTAAAGCTAAAAATATTTTAATTTTTATTCCTTTGCATTATGAACCAAACTTAATAAAATTTCGCCATATTCTTAATAAAAATTACAAACTTTTTGTTCCATTTATGCAAGATAAAAGTTTAAAAATTGTAAAATTAAGATTGCCTTTTATTAAAAAAAGGTTTGGGGTTTTAGAGCCTATAGATTCTTTTTTTAAAGCAAAAATTGATTTAGCTATTGTGCCTGTAATTGGCGTCGATAAAAATTTAAAAAGAATAGGACATGGGCAAGGTTTTTATGATAGATTTTTTGAAAATTTAAATTACAAACCTCATATAATATTTGTCCAAAGTATAGATGCTTTAAGTCAAAATAATCTAACACAAAAGCATGATATTTCAGGAAAATTATACATAAACCCTTATAAAAAATATTACAAGAAAGAAAGAAAAAATGATAGAATCACTTATCGCACTTATAGCCGCTATAGTCGGACTCGGTATAGGATATTTAGTTGCAAAAAAAATCAATGATGCCAAATATGAAATTTTCGTAGAACAAGCCAAAGCTAAAGCCAAAGCTATAGAATACGAAGCGGAGCTTATTTTAAAAGATGCAAAAAATTCAATTCTTAATGCAGAATTAGAAGTTAAAAAAAAATACGAAGAAAAAACTCACAAAATTCAAAAAGATTTTAATCAAAAATTTGATGATCTTTCTAAAAAAGAACAAAAACTTCAGCAAGAAGAAGAAAAACTAAAAGAAGATAAAGAATACCTTTGCAAGTCACAAAAACACATTCAAAACTTACAATCTGATGTTGATAAATTAAAAAATAAATATCAAGAAAAACTTGACGATGTTTTAAAAATTTTAGAACATTCGACAGGACTTACACAAAATGAAGCCAAAGAAATCATTCTTAAAAAAGTAGAAGAAAATTCTCGCGAGCAAATTGCACATATAGTAAGAAAATATGAAGAAGAAGCAAAAAATGAAGCTAAAAGAAAAGCTAATTTCATCATTGCTCAAGCTACTTCTCGTTTTGCAGGTGAATTTGCAGCTGAAAGACTTATCAATGTTATTAACATTAAAAACGATGAACTTAAAGGACGTATCATTGGTAAAGAAGGGCGCAATGTTAAAACCTTGGAAATGGTTTTAGGTGTTGATATTATCATCGATGATACACCAGGTGCTATTATAGTAAGTTGTTTTAATCTTTATCGCCGTGCTATTGCTACAAAAGTTATAGAACTTTTAGTTGAAGATGGCAGAATTCAACCCGCACGCATAGAAGAAATTCACGAAAAAGTGTGTAAAGAATTTGATAGTGCCATTCTAGAAGAAGGCGAAACCATAGTTATGGATCTAGGTTTAAATAAAATACACCCTGAAATTGTAAAACTCATAGGAAAACTCAAATACCGAGCAAGCTATGGACAAAACGCTTTAGCACATTCTTTGGAAGTGGCTCACCTTGCAGGAATCATTGCTGCTGAGTGTGGTGGAGATGAGAATTTAGCACGTCGTGCGGGAATTTTACATGATATAGGAAAAGCATTAACCCATGATTTTGAAGGATCTCATGTGGATTTAGGTGCAGAACTTTGCAAACGCTACAAAGAGCATCCTGTAGTAATCAATGCTATTTACGCACACCATGGACACGAAGAAGCTGCAAGTATAGAATCAGCAGCTGTTTGTGCAGCAGACACTTTAAGTGCTGCACGACCTGGAGCTAGAAGAGAAGTGTTAGAAGCTTTCTTAAAAAGAGTCAGTGAGCTAGAAGATATCGCTAAAAGTAAAGAAGGGATTAAAAATGCCTATGCAATCAATGCCGGAAGAGAAATTCGCGTCATAGCCAATGCTCAGCTTGTTAATGATGATGAAAGTGTACTTTTGGCTAAGGAAATAGCAGCTGAAATTCAAGAAAAAATGCAATATCCTGGCGAAATTAAAGTCAATGTTATACGTGAACTTAGAGCTGTAGAATACGCTAAATAAGGTTTATTATGCAAGATATGATTGATACTTTAATAAAATATGGTTATATTGTTTTATTCTTTTACTCTTTAGGGGGCGGAATGGTTGGAATTTTAGCTGCAGGAGTTTTAAGTTCTCAAGGAAAAATGGATCTTAGTTTTTGCATTACTCTTGCTTTTATTGCTAATACCATAGGTTCAACTTTGCTTTTTATACTTGGAAAATATTATAAAAAAGATATTATGCCTTATTTTAAAAAACACCGACGCAAGCTAGCCCTTGCTATGATGAAAACAAAACAACACGGAATTATTTTACTTGTAACTCAAAAATTTATTTATGGTTTAAAAACTTTCATTCCTATAGCTGCAGGTATGGCAAAATATAATTTTATTAAATTTTTTATTATCAATACTCTAGCTAGTTTGGCATGGGCTATTGTTCTAGGTTTTGCTGCTTATACTTTTGGGTATGTTATTGAAGCAGTTTTTGATAAACTGAGTTTATATCCTTATACTGCTCCTTTATTTTTATTATTTTTAGCTGGAATAATTTGGCTTTATTTAAGTAAATTTTCTAAAAAATAATGTCTCTATGGAATTCTTTTTTTTACTCTTTTAAAGAATTTCATTATTTATTTTTATCTATTGTTATTATTTTTATTTTTAATATCCTTTTAGAATATAATAATTTTTTAAACTTTAAAAACCAAAAACATTACTTTATAAATAACGCTCTATTAACGCACCAATATATAAAATATAATAAAAAAAATAAAAAATACTGGGTTTTAAAGCTACAAACTGAAAACTTCACTTTTTATACTACAAGTTTTAAGGATTTAAATTTAAGCAAGAATCAACTTTTAAGCCTTAGAATTATCACCCATAATATTAACTTTAAAGACTATCTGAGCAAAAGTTTTTATGCACCTTCTTATGATTTTAAAAAATTAAAAGAAAAAGAATACAATCCCATTATATCTTACTTCTTAAATCAACATACAAATGAAAAAATTAAAGAATTTTATGGTGCTTTATTTTTTGCACTGCCCATATCTTTAGAGCTTAGAGACGATGTAAATTACTACGGCATAGCACACCTTATAGCAATTAGCGGTTATCACATAGGCTTACTTTTTAGTTTAGTTTTCTTTATTTTAGCTCCAATTTATAGTTTTTTCCAAAAAAGATATTTTCCTTATAGAAATTTACGTTTAGATTTAAGTATTTTAATTTTTACACTACTTTTAGCTTATGCTTGTTTAATAGGGTTTGTCCCTTCTTTTGTGCGCTCCTTGATTATGGCTTTTTGGGTTTTTTATCTATTGTGTAAAAATATAAAAATTATTAATTTCTTTACACTTTTTTGTAGTATTTTATTGTGCATTTCTCTTTACCCTAGACTTTTATTTAGTATTGGATTTTTATTTTCTATTTTAGGTGTTTTTTATATTTTTTTATATATGCATCATTTTGCAAATAAATTTAATAATCTTATAAATATTATTTTGCTTAATATTTGGACTTTTTTTGCTATGGTTTTACCTGTGCTTTATTTTTTTCCACTTATAAGCTACCAACAAATTTTAGGTATTATTTTGAGTGGAATTTTTGTAATATTTTATCCTTTAGTATTATTTTTGCATCTTATAAACTATGGAGATTTGCTCAATTTTATCTTGGATGAATTTTTTAAATTTAAAATTTATGGAACTAATATCCATATCCCGTTTTGGATTTTTATAAGTTATCTTATTGCTTCTTTAATCTCTGTGCGATTTAAATATCTAGCTTTTCTTTGTATTTTTGCGAATTTTATTCCCTTCATTATGATTGTGATTTAGAAAATAATAGAGTTTAAGCCCAAAAAGATAAATAATCCAAGAAATATAAATCCAAATAAAAAAGAATAAAATAGTAGAAAAAGATCCATAAACACTAGCGTATGTTTTATTATATACCACATAATATACAAACAAATTTTTTCCTATATACCAAATAGCACCCGCTCCAAAAGATACTAAAGCTAAACTTCTAAGAGTTCCCTTATGAACAGAACTTGAATAAGATATAAAAAATAAACCCCAAATAATTACAAAGGGTAAAATTTCAAAAAAATTAAACCCTATTTTATAATCATCTAAAGTTTGTTGGATAAAACCTGAAATATAAAAACTAAGCCCAAGCCCTAAAGGAACAAGAGTCAAAAGAGTCCAATAAGAACTAATGCTTTGCCAAAGTCCTTTAGGTTCATTTTTAACAATGCGATTGATTACAAAATCATAGCCTGAAAAAAAAGCTAAAGAAGTAAATGCCATAGCAATAAGACCTACAATACCCAAATTTACACTATTTTTTAAAAAAGTATCGATGTAAGTAGCAACAACATCTTGTTGCGTTGGTATTAAAAAAGCAAAAATTACTTGCTTTGCTTTTTCATAATAAGCTTTAAAACTAGAAATTTGCGTAAAAACAGAAAAACATACAAATAAAATAGGTATTAAAGATAATACAGTATAAAAACTAAGCGCTGCTGCATAATTTAAAATTTCCTTATCACGCAAATTTAGCAAAATAGTAAAAAAATTTTTCACCTTCTAAAGTCCCATTTTAAAAGGATTTAGTATATTATTTGGATCAAAAGCTTTTTTAATATTTCTCATTAAATTCATTTCGGCTTCAGAAAAAGCTAAATTCATAAAAGGTGCTTTAGAGAGTCCGATACCATGCTCTCCGCTTAAAGTTCCTCCAAGTTTCACTGTTAATTTAAAAATCTCTTCCACAGCTTCATAGCCTTTTTTCACTTGCTCTTGATCATTTTTATCAGGAACCATCACATTAGTATGCACATTTCCATCCCCTGTATGCCCAAAACAAGGAATTTTAAAACCATATCTTTTAGAAATCTCATCTATACCTTCAAGCAAGGCAGGTAGTTTAGAACGCGGAACTGTAATATCTTCATTAAGTTTTAAAGTTCCATACATGGCAATGCTTTGAGAACAATTTCTTCTAGCAAACCAAATATCTGCGGCTTCTTGTTCGTCTTTTGCTATTTTAAATTCACTAGCTCCAGCTTCTAAAAAATAATGTTCTAAATTTCTTAAATCCTCATCAATAGCTTCTTTAACATTACCATCCACATCAGCAATCAAAATAGCACCAGCTTCTATAGGCAAACCTTTATTAAATTTACTCTCAACCGCTCTAATGCTAAGATTGTCTAAAAATTCCATAGATACAGGACTTACACCGCTAGCAAGACTTTTGTAAACCGCATTCATAGCACTTTTTACACTTGGAAAAATAGCAAAAGCGGTTTTTTTGAATTTAGGTAAAGGCATTAATTTTAAAGTAAGCTCACTTAAAACTGCCAAAGAACCTTCACTAGCGATTAAAATTCCTGCCAAATTATAACCTGCCACATCTTTAATAGTGCGTTTTCCTGCACGAATGATTTCTCCGCTAGGCAAAACAGCCCTTAAAGCCATCACGTAATCTTTTGTAATGCCATATTTTGCAGCTCTCATTCCCCCAGCATTTTCGCTTACATTACCCCCTAAGCTAGAATACTCCATGCTAGCAGGGTCAGGCGGGTAAAAAAGTCCGTATTTAGCCACTTCTTTTTGTAAATGTATATTAATAACCCCAGGTTGCACAACAGCCACTAAATTTTCAAGATCAATTTCCAAAATTTTATTCATATGCTTTTCAAAAGCAAGCACCACACCGCCATTAACAGCTAAAGCTCCTCCTGTAAAACCAGATCCTGAGCCTCGTGGTATGACTATGATATTATTTTCATTGCAAAATTTTAAAATTTGAGCAATATCTTCTTCATTTCTTGGAAAAAGAACCCCATCGGGTAAATAATGTTTTTTTGTCGCATCATAGCTATAAGCTCTTTTGTGAATTTCATCAAAATAAGCGTTTTCTTCTCCTAAAAATCGTTTAAAATATTGTTCAAATTCTTTTTTCATGTTTATTGCACCTTAGGAAGATTAATCAAAGCATCATAATACCTATAATAATTCCCTATTTCTTGAGAGTTAAAATCAAAAAAATTACTTTTATATCCACCTATACGAGAATAAAAAGGAACCTGAACGCTAGTTGGCTTGCTTATAGGCACTTCATAAAGCTTATTAAAATCTTGACAATCCACAACTTCTGCTTGATTTTCCAAAGCCACAACCAAAATGCCAACCGCATTATCATCACAAAATTGCCTAAAATCTGAACGCTTAGGAGAAAGAGTGGCCGTTCTAATTAATTGTGCTCCAAAAATGTCAATATGGGTAAAATATATCTGCGGAAATTCTCTAACAAGTTCATTATAAGTTTGTTCATCAGGAGCAATTACCAATCCTCTATCATAAAGAAAATTTAAAACAACCTCATCACCTACTTTAGGTAAAACATTTGGTAAAGGCAAAGCATCTTGCTTAAGAGCTGAAAAAACACTAAATTCTAATTTTGCCAAACCATTTTTTTTATCTATAACACTTGCTCTAGCGATGATACTTTGCGAATTGCTAAAATGTTGCACTACTACGCCACTTGAATAAAGTTTTATATCATCACTATCTTTAATATAACCATAAATATCATCAACTTTTACAAGTTCACTTTTTATAGGTTTTAAATCAAATCCAACCGCAAAGAGGCTAAGGTTTAAAGCTAAAAAACACACTATAGTTTTAAACAAATTTGCTCCTTAAATAAAAATTTATAGAATTATAATCCTTTTTTGTTAAGCAATTGTAAGAAAAATAAAGTAAAATATAGCTTTCAAATTTCAAAATTCTTTTAAAAATTAAGGTTATCTCATGAAAAAATTATTGCTTTTATTTATTTTTGTTGTTCAAAGTTTTGCAGCTTTAAGTGTTGAAGAGCTAACTTGGGATAATGGAGATACCTTGCTTAAATTCTTACAAAGAAATTCCATACCTATGTCGCTTTATTATGGACTTGATAGAGAAGATCAAGAACTTGCTTCTGATATAGCCTATAAAATAAAATATCAAGTTTTAAAAGATGAAAACAACAACATAGAACAAGTTTTAATTCCAATTAGTGATGATTTACAAATTCATATCTATAAAGATAAAGATGGACAATACACTCTTGCTTTTACTCCTGTATCTTATCAAAAAGAAGATAGAATTTTACATTTAACCATTAAAAGCTCTGCTTATCAAGATGTCTATGAAGAAAGTGGTAGCAGTACTTTAGCTCGTGCTATGGTTCGTGCTTTTCGAGGAAGTATAAATTTTCGCAATATCCAAAAAGGTGATGAAGTAACCCTATATTATGAACAAAAAAGACGCATGGGTAAACTTTGGGGCGATATAAATATAAAAATGGCAATGGTAGAAATCAATAAAAGCGCTAGAGAAGTCTTTTCTTATAATGATATATTCTATGATCGCGATGGCAAAGAATTAGAATCTTTTTTACTTACAAAACCTGTGAACTACACTAGAATTTCCTCTCCTTTTACAACAGCAAGATATCATCCTATATTAAAACGCTATCGCGCCCATCTTGGTATAGACTATGCTGCACCTACTGGAACTCCTGTAAAAAGTGCTGGCAAAGGAGTAGTAACCTTTATAGGCACAAAAGGTGGTTATGGAAATGTAATTCAAATCAAGCATGACTCAGGTTATATGACTTTATATGCTCATCTTAGTCGTTTTGCAAAAATTAAAAACGGACAAAAGGTAAATCAAGGACAAGTAATTGCATATGTTGGTTCAACAGGTATGAGCACAGGGCCTCATTTGCATTTTGGAGTATATTTAAACAATAAAGCTATAAATCCTGCATCTGTTGTAAAAATCGCCAAATCAGAACTTAGTGGAAAAGCGAAAGAGAATTTTAAACATATCATAGCTGGATACGAGCAGGTTGTTAAAGAAGCCCTAGCCTCGAATCAACCTAATCCTCCAAAAGAAGAAGATTTTGAAAACTATATAGAATTTTAATTACTCAACAACGCTTTATCTTTTGCATTGATTAAAGAATTTAGAAGAGTTGCAAGCTCTTCTTTTTCTTTTTCATTAATTTCACAAAAATCTGCATCAATCAATTGTTTCACCAAAGCTTCATTTAACAAATCCCCATCGCCAAATTCTCTAGCTTTTTGAATGATTTTTAACACTCTTAAATCTTTTCTTTCGTACATTTTAATCCTTTAAATAAACCACACTCACAAAACGCTTAGTCGTTTTATCTCGACGATAAGAAAAAAAACTCTCATCATCAAAGCTACAAATTCCACAATCTTTAATATTTTCAATGCCTAAATTTTGCGCTTGAAATTTTACTAAAGCTTTTAAATCAAGTTTATCATCTTGAACAAATTCTTTAAATTCTTTTTTAGCAAATTCTAAAATTTCTCCATCTATTTCATAATTTTTAGCACAAATTCCAGGCAGGATAAAAAGATGAAATTTATTCTTATCTAAATGTGAATTTTGCATAGCAATTTGATCAACGCATTCTTTTAGGATATTTTCAAAGCTTCCTTTTCTACCTGAATGCAAAGCTGCTATAATGCCACTTTCATGATATAAAATTAAAGGCAAACAATCCGCACTTAAAACACAAAGAGCAGTATTTTTTTCCTTGCTTATAATCCCATCGCAACTGAGATTTTTTAAATTTTTATCATAAATAATAACTTTATGAGAGTGAATTTGATCCATAAAAACACATTTTTCAATGTCTTTAAAACCTAAATGAGAAAATAAATTCTCATTATGAATTTTAGCCCTAAAAACATTATAATCCTTATCAAAAGCACAAAAAATACCGACTTTATCATTTTCTAATAAAGATAAGAAATTCTTTCCACTTCTTCCCATGATAATCCTTTGTTTTTACCTTGTAATTGTGCATAAATATAACGAGCAAGCAAATCACTTTCTATGTTGATTTTTCTACCTACTTGATAGTCTTTAAAAAGCGTTTCTTTAAAAGTAATAGGAATAATAGTAAGCCTAATACCATTTTTTAAAATTTCATTGATAGTAAGACTTACTCCATCAACGCCTATACTTCCTTTTTCTGCCATAAATTTCATAGCTTCTTTAGGTAAAGATATATAAAAATCCACTCCATTTTCATCTTTTTGAATCTTTTCAAGTGTGCCGATAAAATCAATATGTCCTTGCATAAGATGTCCATCAATTCTATCGCCGTATCTTAAAGCAGGTTCTATATGAACTTTATCTTTTAAATTTTCTATAGCTATATGAGTGCGACTTTCACGAGAAAGCTCCACTTCAAAACCTCCCTCATAAAGTTTTGTCACACTCAAACAAGCTCCATTCACAGCTATACTATCGCCAAGATTTGGGCGATATTTTGCTTTTAAACTTAAAGTATTGTTTTGATAAGATTGAACTTTAGCAATTTCTCTTATGAGTCCATTAAACATTTTTTTACCTTAAAAAATCTTATTTAATAATTTATTTACCGCTTTATCTACTTTATCGCCTGTACTTTTAGCACCATCACTCACACCACCACCTACTACATTTTTAATAGAATTTAACACACTTCCTGCATTTAAATTTACTTTAGGATTTTCCGTAGTTCCTGTAATACTTCCTTTAAAATTGGCTCTATCGAGTTTAATATCAAAAGGCAAATTTAAAGCCCCGCTTTTAGAATTTAAAACTCCTGATTGTACTAAAATATAAGAACGATCTGCTTGCATATTAAGATCAAGTTTGATATTTTCTTTTTTAATCAAAGCTTTAGCATTAACAGTGCGATAAACATCATTTGTAATATCTTTTAGCGTTAAAATTTTTAAAGCATTGGTAATAAGATTTGGTTTTAATTTACCCTCTTTCATGTCCAAATTAACCTCGCCTTCTTCGCTTAAAAGATTGTAATTTGCCTTCACATCTGCCTTGCCTTGATAAACATCCATAAAGTCCAAACCTTGAGCTAGACTACTTAAATCCACTCCATTTAAATCAGCAAGCAAAAGGTTATCTTTAAGTGTGCTTTGAAGCTTCCCTTCAAATAAATTTGGGCTATTTACAACAAAATTTAAATTCTTATCAAAACCTACCTTTCCATTAAATTCTGCCCTACCTTTAAGTTTTCTATCCAACAAAAAGCCTAGTTTTGAAAAATCATTTATCTTTAGATTAAAATCCGAATTTAAAAGCATTTTACTTATATCAAAACTTCCTTGTAGTTTTGTAAGATCAGCTAAAGATGAATTTAAAACAGAATCAAATTGAGCGATATTGTTTTTAAAATTAATTTTGGTATTTAAATCATAACTTGTATTGTTTGGAAAATTTTTATTTAAAATTTTACTTAAAGTTGCAGCATTTAATATACCTTTAGCTTCTAAATTTGCTTTACCATTAAGGTTGTTAAAATCGATATTATCTAAATTAACTTTTGCATTAACAATCCCACTGGCATAATTTGGCATACCTGCTATAACAAAAAGTTTAGATAAATCAAGTTTATCAATGTTTAAATCAAGTTTTTTACCATTTGAATCAACCTTGATTACGCCATCTGCCAAATTTGCATTTGCATTTAAATTTTGTATTTGAGTGCCTATAATATGAGCTTTTGCAGTAAGATCTGCCTTACCTTGTAATTTTTGTCCTGCTATAGCACTAAACTGAGACAAGTCATCAATAAAAGCATTTAAATCTGTATTTAACTCACTATTTTTTAAATTATAAGTTCCTTGAAGTTTTTTAATATTAAGCAAATTTGAAGCAAGTAAAGCATTGTAAGAAATATTGCTATTTTTTGCATTTGCTTTAGTATCAAGACTAAAAATTGTATTTGGAAGTTCTATTTTGGCTATTTTTTTAAGCTCATTGGTGTTAATCTTTGCATTGTTTATTTTTGCTTCAAGATCGAAATTAGAAAAATCTAAATCCGCATTTAGAAGTTTAGCATTTAAATTTCCAGAAACCAAAGCTCCATATCCTGCAAGAGCTAATAATTTTTCCAAACTTGCTTCATTAATATCTGCAAAAAGTTTATTATTTTTCAAACTTGCCTTTACCTCTCCACCAAGTCCGATAACTTGAGCATTTAAACTTGATAAAATATTATTTACAACACTTGTTTGACCTATCACACCCAAACTACCATTTAGTCTAGTTTTTGTAAGTTTTTCAAGCTTTGCAAGAGAAGGAATACTTAAATTAAAATCAGTACTTAAAGCATTCTTGCTAATATCATAAAGAGTTTTTTGGGTTTGTAAGTTAAAATAATCATTGTAAATTTTACTTACAGCATAAATCTTATCTTCTTTAACATTGGCCAAAATTTCTGCTTTGGGATTAGAATTTAAAGGCAAGTCTAAAGAAAAATCTTTTTTTATCGCCTCATAGTTTATATAACTTGTATCAAGTTTTATGATGATATTTCCATCAGGTTTTAAATCCTGTGCTGAAATTTTTGCTTGAGCATTTAAAAAACCTTTAGCGTAACTAGGGTAAGATAAAAGATGGAGTATTTCTTCTATCTTAAGATTTTGCGCATCTAAATTTAAAGCAATAGGGCTGTAATTATACATTCTTCCATTTAAAAGTACATTTGAACCTAGCAAGTAACCTTTTCCATCTAAAGTAAAATCACTTGCTTTACCTTGAATCTTACCGCCAAAAGAAAGGTTTTGATTTAAATTTAAACCTAAATTTTTAGCATAATTTTGATTTAAAGAAATAAGATAGTCAAGATCAAATCCAAGCTTAAAAGGACTTAAAGCTCCCTTAAGATTAAAATCTGCCATATTTGCGATATTTGCTTGCAATTCAAGACTTGAAAAACGTAAATTAAAATGCGTGATATTTACATCTAATCCCGCACTTTCTTTGATCTTTTTTTGCGCTATATTTGCCACTATATTATTACCAAAACTTGTGAAAAGTATGGCATAAATAGCAATCAAAAGCACAACAACAAAAGCTATAACTCCATAAAAAATCTTTTTCATTTTTATCCTTTAGTTTATTTTATAAAATAACTTTAGTCTATAAAACTAAACTTTTATAAATATTTTAATTTAAAGTATTGACAAAATTCATTTTTTATAGTATGATATTATCACTCTAAATAAAAGAGTGCTAATATCAATATTTTTAAGGATGGACAAAAATGAATTTTCAACCTTTAGGAAAGCGTGTTCTAGTTAAACGCGTTGAAGAAACCAAAACAACAGCTTCTGGCATAATTATACCAGATAATGCTAAAGAAAAGCCTTTAATGGGTGAAGTAGTGGCAGTAAGTAAAGAAATCACTGATATTGCAAATGGTGATAAAATCGTGTTTGCTAAATACGGTGGAACAGAAATTAAACTCGATAATAATGAATATTTAGTTTTAAATTTAGATGATATCTTAGGAATTTTAAAATAATTTATACAAAAAGGATAAAAAATGGCAAAAGAAATTATTTTTTCAGATGAAGCAAGAAATAAACTTTATGAGGGCGTTAAAAAACTTAATGACGCGGTAAAAGTAACTATGGGGCCAAGAGGACGCAATGTTTTAATCCAAAAAAGCTTTGGTGCTCCAAGCATTACTAAAGATGGCGTAAGTGTTGCTAAAGAAGTAGAACTTAAAGACAGTCTTGAAAATATGGGTGCTTCACTTGTAAGAGAAGTAGCAAGCAAAACAGCTGATCAAGCAGGGGATGGAACAACTACTGCAACGGTTTTAGCTCATGCAATTTTCAAAGAAGGTTTAAGAAATATCACAGCAGGTGCAAATCCTATTGAAGTAAAACGCGGTATGGATAAGGCTTGCGAAGCTATAGTAGGCGAACTTAAAAAACTTTCTCGCGAAGTAAAAGATAAAAAAGAAATTGCACAAGTTGCTACAATCTCAGCCAACTCTGATGAAAAAATCGGAAATTTAATCGCCGATGCTATGGAAAAAGTGGGCAAAGATGGTGTTATCACTGTTGAAGAGGCAAAATCAATCAATGATGAATTAAATGTAGTTGAAGGTATGCAATTTGACAGAGGTTATTTAAGCCCTTATTTTATCACTAATGCAGAAAAAATGACCGTAGAGCTTTCAAGCCCTTATATCCTGCTTTTTGATAAAAAAATTGCAAATTTAAAAGATTTATTACCGGTTTTAGAACAAATTCAAAAAACAGGCAAACCACTTTTAATTATCGCTGAAGATATTGAAGGTGAAGCGCTTGCAACTTTAGTTGTAAATAAACTTCGCGGTGTTCTTAATATTTCAGCCGTAAAAGCTCCAGGTTTTGGTGATAGAAGAAAAGCCATGCTTGAAGATATAGCAATTTTAACAGGCGGAGAAGTGATTTCTGAAGAACTTGGAAGAACTCTTGAAAGTGCGACCATACAAGATCTTGGACAAGCTTCTAGCGTAATTATCGATAAAGACAATACAACAATAGTAAATGGCGCAGGTGAAAAAGCAAATATCGATGCAAGAGTAAATCAAATCAAAGCACAAATTGCTGAAACAACTTCAGATTATGACAGAGAAAAATTACAAGAAAGACTTGCAAAATTAAGTGGCGGTGTTGCAGTTATTAAAGTAGGTGCAGCAACTGAAACTGAAATGAAAGAGAAAAAAGATCGCGTTGATGATGCTTTAAGTGCTACTAAAGCAGCAGTTGAAGAAGGTATAGTAATTGGTGGTGGTGCAGCACTTATCAAAGCAAAAGCTAAAATCAAACTTGATCTACAAGGTGATGAAGCAATCGGCGCAGCTATCGTTGAAAGAGCTTTAAGAGCACCTTTAAGACAAATTGCTGAAAATGCAGGCTTTGATGCAGGTGTGGTTGTAAATAGCGTAGAAAATGCTAAAGATGAAAACACAGGATTTGATGCTGCAAAAGGTGAATATGTTAATATGCTTGAAAGTGGAATTATCGACCCTGTTAAAGTAGAAAGAGTAGCTTTACTCAATGCAGTTTCTGTAGCTAGTATGCTTTTAACTACTGAAGCAACAATTAGTGAAATTAAAGAAGATAAACCTGCTATGCCGGATATGAGCGGAATGGGCGGAATGGGCGGTATGGGCGGAATGATGTAATATCTGCTCTAACCTCTTATCAGCAAGAAAAATTCTTGCTGATTACCAATTTAATTTAAAAACACTCCCTTGATTTTCTACAGATTCGCAAATAATCTTAATATCATTATCATCGCATATTTTTTTAACCAAAGAAAGTCCTATACCAAATCCTCCTTGATCGGTATTAAATCTTGTATATCTATCAAAAATTTGATTTAAATTTGACTTTGAAATTCCACAACCTGTATCCGCAATACTTAAAAAATTGGCTTTCAAAATTATAGAAATTACTCCACCTTTTTTATTGTATTTAATAGCATTGTTTATAAGATTATCAATCAATTTAGAAATTTGATTTTTAGGGGCAAAAATATTTGCTTGATTTAAATCAAGCTTTAGTGTAATTTTTTTTTGCTCAAAAAATACTTTAAAATATTCCAATCTTTCTTCAAGTAGCATTCTTAAATCAAATTTTTGTTTTTCTGTTTCTAAGGTATTAGGGAAATTATAAAAAACAAGATCAGAATACACTTGAGACAAACTTTTTGCAGCAAGCTTAATCCTTGTAAATTTAGCATTATCTCCTAAATTTTGATGCTCAAGTTGTTCTATACTCATCAAAATAACACTTAATGGAGTATTGAGTTCATGAGTTGAATCTTTAATAAAACGATTTAGTGTGCTGATTTTATCCTCTAAAGGCTTTAGAGCAATTTTTACTAGAATATAAGATATTAAGCCCAATATGCAAAAAGCCATAACAGCAAAACCAAAAACTTTCGTTCTAATCCAAAAAAGATCTTTACCAACATCTTCACCCTGTATTAAAATTTGCAAACCATCGTTAGTATTTACTTCTTCATTGCTAGCATGTCTTAAAAAATAATGATCTGCACTCATAGGAGCAAGAAAAAAAACCTTATTATCACAAATACCTCTACCTTTAAACTCTATCTTTGCCTTTCTTAAATCAAAATCTATATTACTAAAAACAATCTTTTTAGCATCAAATATAGCAAATTTTAGTGCTGCACTTTGAGCAATATTTTTTGCACTTATATCTATAGGAGTAAAACGAGAATTTAAGATGCTTATAACAATATTTCTATGATTTTCTCTTAAAGTAGCACCCTTTAAAACAACCAATTCTTCATATAATTTTTGATACCATAATGCAAAAAAAATAGTTAAAAAAATACCTGTAGTTGTTAGGTAGATTAATAAAATTTGCCTAATGACTTTTTTAGCCATAGCAATATCCCCTGCCTCTTTGATTTATAATTTTTTCTTTTCCTAAAATTTTACGTAAATTTTTCACATAAGCCCTTAAACTTAGCTCACTAGGCTCTTCATCATAATCCCAGAGTTCTTCAAAAATTCTCTCTGTGCTTAAAAAGTTGTTTTTATTTTTAAGCAATAAAGACAAAAGCTTAATTTCTTTACTCGGTAAAGTCAAGGCTTTATTATTATAGTAAAGAATTTGTGTAGTAAATTCAAATCTAAATCCATCCCCTAAATCTTCAAAATCTTCATTTTTATGTGAAAAAGCTCTTTTAAGCAAAGCTTTAACCCTGATAGATAACTCGGTAAGTTCAAAAGGTTTTTTTATGTAATCATCACAACCTGCATCAAAGCCTTGTTTTAAATCGTTTGTTGTATTTAAAGAAGTCATGAAAATTGCTGGAGTTTGCTTTCCGCTTTTTCTTAATTCTTTAAGCAATGAAAATCCATCTCCTAAAGGAACTTTTACATCTAAAATCCAAAGATCAAAATATCTTTCATAAGCTATATCTAAAGCTTCTTGCGCATTATCGCATAAAAATACTTCATATCCTTCATCATTTAAAAACTCTTCAATGATCTCACTCAAACTCAAATCATCTTCTAAAAGTAAAATTTTAGCAGCCATAATTTAAATCTTTCTAACTTCAAATCTCTTAAAATATATATCATTGTATCAAAATTCTTATCAATTATTTAATAAAATTTCATTTTTATTTAATTTATTTTTATCTATAATCCTTTTATATAAATAAATTTTTCCTTAAGGAGTTAAAATGCTTCCAAAATGGGATAATAGCTATAGTGTGCACAATGCTAAAATTGACGAGCAACATAAAAAGCTTTTTGAACTTGCTGCAAAAGTTGAAGTTGTATCAGATAGATCTGTAAGTAAAAATGAAGTCAAAGAACTTTTGGCTGAATTTTTTAATTATATGAAAGATCACTTTAATGATGAAGAAAAATACATGCAGCTAATAGGCTATCCAAATTTAGAAGAACATCGAAAAATACATAAAGAAATCATCCAAACCATGATTAATTTAATCAAAGATATCAAATCAACCAATGATCTTAAAGAAAAACTTTATATAGTGGCTAAAAAGTGGCTTTTAGAACACATACTATACGAAGACATGAAAGTTGAAAAATGGAGAAGTTCTTCTTTATCTACAGATGATGGCAGTGATATTAGCTTTGAAGCAGCAGAAGATGAAGATAATGAGCATCCACAATTTTATCTTTATATCTGTAATTGTCCTGGTAAAATTCACGATGTTCCTTATAACATTCATCAAAAAATAGAACTACAAGGTCACAAATTTACCTGCAAAACTTGTAAGCAAATTATAAAATTTTACAAAAAACATTCTTAAGGAGGATAAAATGAAACACAATGTAAAAACTTATTCTTTTAGAATGCCTTTAGAGCTTAAGGAGCGTTTGGATAATTTAAGTAAGAATCTTTCTAAGCCAAAATCAGCTATAGTAAAAGAAGCTATAGAAGCTTATCTTAATGAAGTTGAAGATTTTTCTTTTGCTGTTAATGCCCTAGAAGAACTTAAAGATGGGGATTATCAAAAGGCAAGTAAAAAAATAGATAAAATTGTTAAAAATCTTCAAGAAGATTCTAATGATAACGAACTTGGTGATTTTGATTTTGCTATTGAAGCTTTAGAAGAACTTAAAGATGGGGATTATCAAAAGGCAAGTAAAAAAATAGATAAAATTGTCAAAAATCTTAAAGAAACAAAATAAAAACTTTATCACAATTTTTTGTGATAAAGACTTATTAATTTTTCATATTAAAATACATTTATGAATACTAAAAATGGAGTTAAAAAGTGGCTCCGGATGTAGGATTCGAACCTACGACCAATCGGTTAACAGCCGACTACTCTACCGCTGAGCTAATCCGGAATATTTAAAAAATAAAATGTGATTATAGTGAAATTAAAAAACTTTGTCAAGGGTTTTTACATAAAAATGCATTTTTTATGCAAAAAATTAATTTACTCCTTAACAATAATACTTTTTAAATTTCTAAAATAAAACAAATTTACCCCATCTTCATATAAATAATCAAGCTTCATTCCATGTGTTTCTAAAATAGTATTTACAATATAAAGCCCTAATCCAAAACTTGATTTTTGTTTTGATCCTTGAGTAAAAGCTTGAGTATAGTATTCTAAAGTATTGTTAAGCTCAGGACCACGATTTTTAAAACAAATATAATCATCTATAATATCAATTTGCACAAACCCATCTTCAGAATGTTTAATACCATTATCTATCATATTTTTAATCGCTGTAGTAAAAAGTTTAAAATCCACATTTACAAAAAAACTTTCTTCCATAAAAATACGTATATTGCTATCATCTCGCATTGCAATTTCTTTGGCTTCATCTAAAACATCTAAAATATTGTATTTTTTTCTATTTATAAAAGCAGCCCCTGAAGTAATTTGCTCAATAGCAGCAAATTCATTAATTAAAATTTCAAGTCTAGTAAAAACCCCATTTAAGCGCTCTTTATATTTATTATCTTCTATCATTTCTAACGTTAAGAGCCCTTTAGTAATAGGAGTTTTGAGTTCATGCATAATATTTCTTAAAAAAAACTGACGAGATTGGTTTAGCTTTCGAATTTGAACAATGGCTTGATAAAAAGCTTCACTTACTTGTGAAATTTCATCCACCCCAGTGCTTACATCTTCTATATCACTAAGCTTTCCTTGGGCAAATTTATCAATTTGTTTTTTAAGTCTTTTGAGTGGTTTTAATTTTTTAAATATATAAATATAAAGCAATACAAGAATACAAATCATAGCTACAGCTATAGCTTTGATAATAAAATACCTATAGGTTTGATAATCTTGATCCTTATAAAGATAAACCTTTCCATCATAAATAATATTTAAATACACCTGTCTATTATAAGAAATAATCTCGATTAAGCCATTATTAACCTCAACCCTAGCTAAAACATCACCTCTAAAAAGAATTTTACGGATCTGCTTTGCTTCTGTTATCTCATCCATTTTATTATAATTTTTTGTCTGCTCTTCAAATTCTTTTTCACTGATAACTCCTGCAAAATTTAAGAGCCTTGCATTAGCTATCAAAGAATATTTTGTATTTAATTCTCTAGTATAATTTTGCTGATCATATTCTATAAGCCATAAAAAGCCAAGTATAACACTAACCCCAGCAAAAATAAAAATAAAAGTTATAGTATAAAAAATCGAAGATTTATTCATTGAGTAAGCTTATAACCTATTCCACGTATAGAGTGAATATATTTTGGAGTTTTTGGATCATCTCCCATCTTTTGACGAATTCTACTGATAATAACATCTATACTTTTATTGCTAGAATCCTCACTAATAGAAGAACAATTATAAACAAGCTCTTCACGACTTACCACTCCACCCTCTTTTTTAATTAAATAGCTTAAAATATCAAATTCAGCATTAGTTAAAGTAAGCTCTTGTCCTTTCATAGTAATAATATGCTTATATTGATCATAAACAAGATCTTTTACACTTTTTGCTATGGCGCTTTTTGTATTTGAAATACGTCTTAAATGACTTTTAATACGTGCTTGTAATTCTTTTGGATTATAAGGTTTTGGTAGGTAATCATCTGCTCCAAGCTCTAAAGCATTAACCTTATCTGTAATATCATGTCTTGCACTTGAAATAATAATAGGCGTATCATACTTTTTACGAATTTCTTCACATACTTCAAGCCCATCAAGCCCTGGCAAAGAAAGGTCTAAAATGATAAGCTGATACTCTTTTAATGCGAGCTTAGAAAGACCTATATAAGGCTCATGAGCTATATCAACTTTCATATCAAATTTTTCCAAATATTCAGCTGTAATTTCCGCTAATTCTAAATCGTCTTCTATCATAAGAATATTTGTCATAGTTTTCCTTTATTTTAAACTTAATTTTAATTTTAAACTAAAATTTATAACGAAAGGAAAATCCTTCCGTTATTTTTATTTAAGCACAAGCAAAGTCGCAAAACCATTGCGATATACCCAAACTTTAGTAAATTCTTTTTTATTAACTTGTTTTAAAGCTTGTTCTAAATCTTTTAAATTTCTAATTTCACTTTGTCCAACACCTATGATAATATCACCCTCTTGGAAACCAGAATTTTTTCCTTTGCTCTTTTCTTTAACACTATCCACCAAAACACCATTAACATCTTTTGGAATTTGCAAACGATCCTTAAGTCTTGGTTCCAAATTTCTCAAACTCAAACCATCAATCAAATCGCTTTGTACGCCTTTAGGATTTTCTTTTTCACCTTTAAGAGTAAAATTTGCTTGCTTATTTTCTCCATCTCTTTCGTAACTTAATGAAATTTTTTGACCAATCTCTAAAGTTCCTATATAATTTTTAAGATCAATAGGACTTTTTATAACCTTATCATTAACTTTAGTAACTAAATCTCCACGCTTAAGCCCTGCTTCATCAGCACTTGAACCTTTTTGAACATCAGTGATTAAAGCTCCTTCTTGATTTTTGTAAGCTTTTTTAGTATCACCTTGCAAAGCTGAAATAGTCACACCCAAAAATCCTCTATCAATCTTGCCTTTTTCAATAAGTTTTTTAGCTATATCTTTAACCATATTTGAAGGTATAGCAAAACCTATGCCGTTGTTTCCACCTCCGCGAGAAAGAATAGCTGAATTAATACCTACTAAATATCCGCGACTATCCACCAAAGCTCCACCTGAATTTCCTGGATTGATAGAAGCATCTGTTTGTATAAAATTTTCATATTGATTTAAACCTATATTGTCTTTATTTAAAGCAGATATTATCCCACTTGTAACACTAAAACCGACTCCAAAAGGATTTCCAAGTGCAAAAACAACATCTCCTTCCATTAAATCATCAGAATTTGTGAAAGTAATAGCTGAAAGATTATTAGCCTCTATTTTTATAACAGCCAAATCTGTTTTTGGATCTTTACCTATAAGTTTTGCTTTATATTCTGTATCACTTCCTGGTAAATTCACTGTAATCGTATCAGCATCATCTACAACGTGATTATTTGTTACTATATAACCATCTTTTGAAATAATCACCCCTGATCCCAAAGAACTCACTACTTCTTTATCATTTTTTCCTTTTCTTTGAGGAAAATCAAAATCAAAAAATTGTTTAAAATAAGGATCATTAAAAAAATCATCCAAAGGACTTGGACGATTCGCTCTTGTAATAGTTTTTGAGGTAGAAATATTAACCACTGATTTTTTTGCATCTTTAATAGAATCATGATAAGAAAGCACTACATTTCCAGCAGCAGGATTTACACGATTAGCCGTTGTA
Source organism: Campylobacter sp. BCW_6467 (assembly GCF_001762855.1). Taxonomy (NCBI): domain Bacteria; kingdom Pseudomonadati; phylum Campylobacterota; class Epsilonproteobacteria; order Campylobacterales; family Campylobacteraceae; genus Campylobacter; species Campylobacter sp. BCW_6467. The sequence goes on from NZ_MJXP01000017.1 coordinate 46,409, forward strand.
GTTGATTCGTTAAAATTAATACTTGCGGCAAATAAAGCACTCGCTAAACTTAATGATAAAAAAATCTTTTTCATTTCATTTCCTTTTGTTCTTAAAGATAAATTATCTCGTAAAATATTTTACTGTCTTCATAGTATAAAACCGAAAATTTACAAAATTGTAAATAAAACCTTGAGTGATAAAAATTTATAAAACTTGATTGACTTAGGCTAAAGTTTATGTTATAATTTAATCCTTTATATAATCAAGTAAAAATTTTTAAGGAAATATAACATGAATAGTTTATACGAAACTCTTGGAGTTAGCAAAAACGCTAGTGCAGATGAAATAAAAAAAGCTTACCGTCGCCTAGCTAGAAAATACCATCCTGATATCAACAAAGAAAAAGGTGCGGAAGAAAAATTTAAAGAAATTAATGCTGCTTATGAAATTTTAAGTGACGAAAAAAAACGAGCTCAGTATGACCAATACGGCGATTCTATGTTTGGTGGACAAAGTTTTCATGATTTTTCAAAAAATACTGGTGGGGTAAATTTAGACGATATTTTAAAAGATCTCTTTGGAGGAGGCTTTGGTGGACGCTCAAGAGGGGGTTTTAACGGCTTTTCTTCAAAAGGCTTTAGCAGTGGTTTTGGAGGATTTGGAGGTTTTGAAGAAGAAAATTTAGACAGCAATCTAGAGCTTCACATTCCTTTTGAAAAAGCTGTTAAAGGCGGGGAACATAGTTTTAATTTTCAAGGCGAAACCATTAAATTTAAAATTCCACACGGTATAAAAGAAGGCGAGAAACTAAGAATTCGCTCTAAAGGAAAACAAAGCAGAAATGGAGCTAGAGGCGATTTAATCATTATTGTAAAAATAGAAGAAAGTCCTATTTACACAAGAGAAGATGATGATTTATATCAAAAGGTTGATATTTCTTTAAAAACTGCACTTTTTGGTGGAAAAATAAATATAAAAACACTCAAAGAAGGCAAGGAAGAAGCGACAATTAACATAACACCTAATTCAAAAAATAACCAAAAAATTCGTTTAAAAGGTTATGGGGTGCAAAATAGAAAAAGTGATATTTATGGAGATATGTATTTGATTTTAAATGTTGTTTTGCCAAATTTAGATGCTCTTGATGAAAAATTTATAGAACTCTTAAAAGAAAAATTACCTTAAAGAAAGGAATAAAATATGGAACACCATTATGATGAACCTGTATATTTAATCAGTGTTGTGGCTAAAGTTTTAAGCATACATCCACAAACCTTAAGGCAATACGAAAGAGAAGGATTGATAGAGCCAAGTAGAACCGATGGCAAAATAAGACTTTATTCTCAAAGGGATATTGACCGTATTAAACTTATATTGCGTTTAACAAGAGACATGGGAATCAATCTTGCTGGAGTAGATGTTATCTTAAAATTAAAAAACCAACTTCACGAATTTGAAAATTTAATTGATGAACTACGCTTAGAATTAAGTAAACAACAAGATAAAGAAGCGGCTAGTAAAGCCGTTGTCAAGCATAAAAATAGCTTTGACTTGATTTTTTATGAGAAAAAATAAAAAATAATGGATAATTTTTTAGAAATTTTTTTAATTACCGTTGCTATAGCTATAATTTTAAATGTCATATTTAAAAAATTTGAAATTCCAACTATCATTGGATATATAGCTGCTGGAGAAATCATTTCTGAAATTTATCATTTAAGTGGCAAAGGCGAAATCACCCATATAGCCGAATTTGGTATAGTATTTTTAATGTTTACCATAGGGCTTGAATTTTCTTTTAAGCATTTAATGGCAATGAAACAAGAAGTTTTTTTAAACGGCTCTTTGCAGATGCTTACTTGTGGCTTTGTTTTTATGCTACTTGCTATAGGAATTTTAGGACTTGGAGATAAAAGCGCTACCATAGTAGGCTTTGCACTAGCACTTTCTTCAACCGCAGTAGTGCTTAAAATTTTAAATGATAATGGCGATATAAATGAGCAATATGGTAGAAAAGCATTGGGAATTTTGCTTTTTCAAGATATAGCCGTTATTCCTTTGCTTTTGCTTGTAGATATTTTTTCATCCAACAATCAAAACATAGAAAAACTCCTTTTTACCACTTTAATTTCAGCACTTATTTTAATCACTTTATTATTTTTCATAGGTAAATATCTAGTGGATAGAATTTTTAGACTCATTATCCACACTTCTTCTCAGGAAATTTTTATTAGTACTGTTTTATTTATGGTTATTGGAGCAAGTTTTTTAGCAAATTATTTTGGATTTTCTTATTCTTTGGGTGCTTTTATAGCAGGTGCTTTGATAGCAGAAACAAAATATAAACACAAAATAGAAGCGGACTTAATCCCATTTAGAGATTTGCTTTTAGGGCTTTTTTTCATAACTGTAGGCATGCAAATTCAACTTGATGTAGTGGCGCAAAATTGGTTTTTAATCATAGTTTTAACCCTTCTTGTAATGGCTTTAAAATTTGGCATAGTTTTTGGCTTTTTATTTCTTTACACCAAAAAAAGAGTAGCACTTAAAACAGCTTTTGCCATAGCGCAAATTGGCGAATTCGCCCTAGCAATTTTTTCTCTTTTACAAGCAAAAAATATGCTTGATATCAAAACTTCACAAATTTTAATTGTTGTTTCTATTTTAACCATGATTATCACGCCTTTTATTTTAAACAATATAAGAAAAATTACCAATGTTGTAGAAGATATAGCGCTTAATACCAACGCTGTGCAAAATATTGACAGCAATATCAAGCTTAAAAATCATCTTGTTGTTTTTGGCTACGGACGTTTAGGTCAAGAAGTTGTTCAAAAAATCAAAAACACAGGTGTGCCTTACCTAGTTTTAGAAAGTGATTTAAATTTAGTAGAACTTGGAGTTAGTCGAGGCGAAAATGTCGTTTTTGCTAATGCTGCTCAAGAAGAAACCTTAAAAATTGCCAATATAGAAGAATGTGCCGTAGCTATTATCACAGTTACAAATGAAGCTAAACTTGAAATTTTATGTCAAGTACTAGCTAATTATCCAAAACCTATAGATACTATCATTCATGTAAATGGAACTTTGAAAAAGATGCTTTTTTCAAGCATAGATGAAAATATACGCATCATTCGCTCTGAAAAAGTAATCGCTAGAAATTTAGTTCAAGAAGCGCTAGAATGTCGCATTCATAAAAATACCTAAGGAAGAATTTTGACAAAAAATAAAGAAAAAGCCTTACGTGTAAAATACCTAAGAAATCTTGAAAAATTTTTCAATGGCGCCATATCTGCGCTTAAAAAAGAAGATTTTGATAAAACTAAATTTGAAGAAAGAATGTTAAAAAATGCTAAATTTTTTGAAAAAAATCCCGCGGTAAATCTTAACTCAACCTATGCAAAAAATCTTGAATTTTTTGTCAATGCTTGTTTAGATTTTTCCAAAGAAAAAAGTGAACTTTTAAATCTTGCCAATGCTTTAGATAGGCAAAAAAAACAAGGTGAGAAAAAAGAAAAACATAAAAATTATTTAAAGGATTATGAATGATTAATATATTTTTTGATATGGATGGAACTTTAATCGATAGTGCAAATGCCATTTCTTATGCAGTTAATGAAATAAGGCAGGATTTAAACCTAGCCCCACTTTCAAGAGAAATCATTATGCAAACCATCAATACTCCCAATATTGACTGGGCAAAAGAACTTTATAATATAGAAAATTTCCATCATTCTAGTTTTAAAGAAGGCTATGAAAAATATTTTGTCAAACACTATGAACAAAGCGTGGTGCTTTTTGAAGGAGTGAAGGAACTTTTAGAATTTTTAAAAAGCAAAAATTGTTTTTTAGCTATTGCCACTAACGCCCCTCAAAGCTCACTTTCAAGCATACTTAAAAAACACGATATCATTCCTTATTTTGATAAAATTTTAGGCATAAGTTTTGGTATAGAACCCAAACCTCATCCTATGATGCTAGAGCTTTTAAAAAGCGAGGCTCCACATAAAACAAGCGTTTTTATAGGAGATAGTCAAAAAGATAAAGAATGTGCTAAAAATGCCAATTTGCCTTATTTTCATGCCAAATGGTATCAAAAAGATTTAAAAGAAAATGAATTTAGCAACGCTAGTGAACTTAAAGGCTTTTTGCAAAAGTATTTATAAGTTTTTTAATGAAATTTTAGTTAAAATTAGAAACAAATTTTAAAAAGAGTAAATTATGAGTGAATTATTAATAGAAATTGGCACAGAAGAATTACCTGCTATTCCTTTGTTAAAAGAATTAGCTAATATAGAAAAAAAATGGAAAAATGTTTTAGAAGAATATCGCTTGGTAAGTGATTTTAAATTTTATTATACTCCGCGTCGTTTAGTTTTTTTTCATGAAAATTTTGCAGACAAACAAGAAGATAGTTTTGCTGAATTTATAGGAGCACCTAAAAATGTTGCTTATAAAGATGGAGTTTTAACTCCTGCGGGACAAAGCTTCCTGCAAAAAGCAGGGATCAGTGAAAATGAACTCGCTTTTAAAGAAATCAAAGGTAAGGAAGTTTTATATCATCAAAAAGCTATCAAAGGTTTACAAAGTCAAGAAATTTTAGGAGAAATGGTAGAAAAATTTCTAAAAAGTCTTAGTTTTGGCAAAAGTATGCGTTGGGGTGCAAATTCTTTTGAATTCATTCGTGCGATCCGTTCTATAGCTTGCATTTTAAATGATGAACTTGTAAATTTTCAAAGTTATGGGGTAAAAAGTGCTAAAAAAACTTTCATTCACAGAAGTGTAAGTTATGATTTGCAAGATTTTAACAATGCAAAAGAATATTTTGAACTACTAGAAAAAAACTATATCATCCTTGATCCAATCAAAAGAAAAGAAAAAATACTTGAACAATTTAAACTCATAGAAAGTCAAAAAAATATACAAATTGGAGAAGATGAGGAGCTTTTAGCTGAAGTAGTTGCTATCACAGAATATCCTAATGCACTTTTAGGAAGCTTTGAAGAAGAATTTTTAGAAATTCCTAGCGAAGTAATCATCACTTCAATGAGAGAAAATCAACGTTATTTTGCAGTTTTTAACGATAAAGGCTTAAGTAATCATTTTATAGTAGTAAGCAATGCAGTATGTAAGGATTATTCAAAAATCATACATGGAAATGAAAGAGTTTTGCGTGCAAGACTTAGCGATGCAATGTTTTTTTATCAAAATGATTTACAAAATGGTTTACAACCTGAAAAACTTGCCAAAATGACCTATCTTGAAGGTTTAGGCACAATGCAAGATAAAAGTTTAAGAGAGATTAAAATTGCTGAAATTTTATGTCAAATGCTTCATAATGATAAAATCGAAAATATCAGCACAGCACTAAAATACGCCAAAGCAGACTTAGCCACACAAATGGTTTATGAATTTACTGATTTGCAAGGCATTATGGGAAGTTATTATGCGCAAAAAATGGGCTTAGATTATGAAATTTGCTTAGCCATCAAAGAACAATATCTTCCTAATTCTGAACAAGCTCCACTTCCAAGCACAGAATTTTCAAGCATAGTAGCCCTTGCAAACAAGCTTGATACCCTTATAGGACTTTTTAGTATAGGAAAAATTCCAAGCGGAACAAAGGATCCTTATGCCTTAAGAAGAGCAGCCAATGGGATCATTAAAATCGCTCTAAATTTAAATAAAGAATTTGATATCCAAATTTTATTAGAAAAACTTTCAAGTCATTATAAAAGCTTTGATATGCAAATTTTAAAAGATTTTATTTTTGAAAGACTTTATACTTTTTATACGGTCAATGCTTCTTTTGTAAAAGCGGTTTTAAGCTCACAAAATACAGATCTTATTCATATCAATCAAAGCGTAAATGCTCTTATAAAACTTAGCAAAAAAGATAATTTTAATGAAAATTTTGCAACCTTTAAAAGACTAGCCAATATCGCCACTAAAAATCCTCATAAAGTTGATGAAAGTCTTTTTACTCAAGAAGCAGAAAGCAAACTTTACAAAGCTTTTCAAGAAAAAACTAAAGCCAACTCTTTACAAGAAAAACTTGAAAATCTTTTTGCACTCAAGCCTTTTATTGATGAGTTTTTTAATCAAGTGATGATTAATGCTGAAGATGAAAAACTTAAAAATAATCGCCAAGCTTTGGTTTATGAAATTTATGCGGAGTTTTTAAAAATCGCCGATCTTAAAGAGTTAAGCCTATGAAAGCCTTATGGCTTTTTTTAAGCCTTACTCTTTGGCTTTTTGGAGTTCAAAATTTAGAACTCATCAAAGGTCAAGCTTTATTTTTGGAGCTAGATAAGAAAGATTTTTTATCTTTAAAAAATAATGATAAAAATATTCTCACCTTTGCACATCCTAAAAATCAAGAAAAAATTCTAGCTATTTTTTCCTTACCTTACAAAAATCCCCCGAAAAATACAAAACTTATCGCATTTTATAAAAATAAAAAAGAAGAAATTTTCATAAAAACTTTAGAAGGTAATTATAAAAGTGAAAAATTGCAAGTTGAAAACAAAAAGATTTTTCCGCCAAAAACCGTACAAGAACGCATCGCTAAAGAATTAAAAGAAGCCAATGCGATTTATAGCTCTTATACTCCAAAAGCTTTATTTAACGGTGCTTTTAATATACCTTTAAAATCTTTTATCACAAGTGATTTTGGCAAAGCAAGAACTTTTAATGAAAAAGTAGCAAGTTATCACAGTGGAACAGACTTTAGAGCTGCCACAGGAACACCTATTTATGCAGCCAATTCAGGCATAGTAAAAATTGCAAAAGATCGTTATTTTGCAGGAAATTCAGTAGTCATTGATCATGGTTTTGGAATTTATTCACAATACTATCATCTTTCTAAAATCGATGTTAAAGTAGGACAAAAGATAAAAAAAGGTGAGCTTATAGGACTTAGCGGGGCTACAGGTAGGGTAAGTGGACCGCATTTGCATTTTGGAATTTTAGCTGGAGGCAAACAAGTCGATCCTTTGGATTTTGTCTCCAAATTTAATGCTATTTTTCAATGAAATTTAGTGACTTTTTCCATGCTTGGCTCCATAAGAGCTATTATAAAAATGCTGTAAGTATAGGAAAAAACGGAGATTTTTTTACTGCTGTGAGCGTAGGAAATCTTTTTGGCACACTTTTAGCCAAGCATATTTTAAATTTAATAGATAAAAAAATTTTACAACCCCCTTTAGAACTTGTAGAAATAGGCGCTAATGAAGGCTATTTAAGTCGTGATTTTTTAGCCGCTTTGCTTGAATTAAGACCTGAAATTTTTTCTCAAATTTCTTTTTTCATCATAGAACCGCATGAAAAATTAAAAAATTTACAGAAAAAGACCTTAGAAGGAGTGGAATTTACTCACAAAAATAGCCTTAAAGAATGCCATTTTAAGAACGCTTTTTTCTTTTGCAATGAACTTTTTGATAGTTTTACTTGTGAACTTATAGATCATGATAAAATGGCATTTGTAGAAAATTTTAAACTTATTTTTAAAAATATGGATGAAAATTTAATCACAAAATGCAAAACTTTAAATCTTACAAAAGGCGAACTCAGCTTAGAACTTGAAAATTTTTTTAAAGATTTGGATCAAGCTTGCGAGAGGTTTATATTTGCGGGATTTGACTATGGAACTTTTAATGTGCAAAATTTTAGTTTAAGAATTTATCAAAAGCACGAAGTTTTTAACCCCTTTGAAGCACCTTTGAAAGATTTTTTTGGCAAAAGCGATCTAACCTATAATGTCAATTTTACTCATCTTCAAAAACTCATCAAAGCATATGATTTTAAACCTTTAGCTTTTAAAAAACAAAGTCTTGCTTTAATGGATTTTGGTTTTGAAGATTTATTAGAATACACAAAAAATAAAAACATTAAAACTTACGAAAGTTTTTTATCTCAAGCTAAAATTTTATTTTTTAATTTTGATGAAAAATTTCATTTTTTCGAATTTCAAAAAAACTAAAATTTTATATTTTTCATACTTGCTAAACAAACTCCCTCCCTTAAACCCTCATCAATGACTAGAAGTTTATGTTTATCAAACAAAGCATAAAACAGCAAACAACCTGCACTCAAATAATTTTTTCTCATCATGCCTACTTCTTTTATAGCCTTTTTTTCTTCCATATGAAAAAGTTTAATAGCATAATTTAAAAAATCCTTATGGCAAAGTTTTTTACCATTTACTCTAGTTGTTTCATACTTTTCATAGCTTATATTTTGTTTTAATGCGCTAAGCGTAGTAGGAACTCCGGAATTTAAAACCACCGCTTTAGCCCCTAAAGAACGAAGCTCCTTTTTAATCATAGCCACCTCATCAAAAGCCATAAAAGCTAAATGCTTTAAATAGGGATTTGCGATTAAAAAATGAATTTTAAGTTTTTTATCTTTAATATTGATGATAAATTTAGGATATTTTTTTATCAATTTTTTATAAGAAATACAAGATTTATAATAAGAATGGCAATTTTTTTCATAAAAACTAATAATACCAAAATCAAAACTTTTAAAACTTTTTCTAAAAGAAAGCTCACAAGAAGCCCCTCCTAAATCACAATACGCAAACTCTCCCCAAATTTTAAGCCTTCTTAAACCTGATTGCATACCTAAAACACTGATCTTAGCTTCACTTTTAGCATCTATAAGCTTAAAATCAATCCCAAATTCTTCTTTTAAATAGGCAAAAATTTCATTTGTATTGCTTGCTTTTCTAAAAGCTGCAGTCGCCACAGCTCTTGCTTTGCTTAAATCTTGCTCTTTAGCTAAAATACTCAAAGTATTTTTTAATCTTTGTATGGCTTCTTTAGAAATTTCTCCACTTTGATTTAGATTTTTCGCTGCCCCAATAACAAATTCATATTCTTTTAATTTATTTAATTTTTCATCCATTTGTACTGCTCTTAAAGTATTTGAACCAAGATCTATACCTAACATGACTTTCCTTATTTGATTTTATAGTATAATAGCAAAAAAAGTTCTAAAGGAAAAATATGCTTTTAGGTGTAAATATCGATCATATCGCAGTGTTAAGACAAGCTAGAATGGTAAATGATCCTGATCTTTTAGAGGCTGCTTTTATAGCAGCTAAACACGGAGATCAAATCACTTTGCATGTAAGAGAAGATCGCCGTCATGCTCAGGATTTTGACTTGGAAAATATTATAAAATTTTGCAAAAGCCCTATCAATTTAGAATGTGCTTTAAATGATGAAATTTTAAATTTAGCTCTTAAACTCAAACCCCACCGCGTTACCTTAGTGCCTGAAAAAAGAGAAGAGCTTACTACAGAAGGAGGGCTTTGTTTAAATCATGCTAAATTAAAACAAAGCATAGAAAAACTTCAAAGTGCAAACATTGAAGTTTCGCTTTTTATCAATCCTAGTTTAGAAGATATAGAAAAATCAAAAATTTTAAAAGCCCAATTCATAGAGCTTCATACAGGACATTATGCGAATTTACACAACGCACTTTTTAGCAATATCTCTCATACTGCTTTTGCCTTAAAAGAACTTGATCAAGATAAAAAAACCCTGCAAGCTCACTTTGAAAAAGAATTGCAAAATTTAACACTCTGTGCTAAAAAAGGCACAGAATTTGGTTTAAAAGTAGCCGCAGGACATGGTTTAAATTACAAAAATGTAAAACCTATAACAAAAATTAAAGAAATTTGTGAGCTAAATATAGGACAAAGCATTGTAGCAAGATCTGTATTTACAGGACTTCAAAACGCTATTTTAGAAATGAAAGAACTTATTAAAAGATGAAAAAACTAGCCATTAGCATAGGCGATATAAACGGCATAGGACTTGAAATTTTAGTGCGTTCTCATGAAGAACTAAGTAAAATCTGCACGCCTTTTTATTTTATCCACGAAAGCTTGCTTGATAAAGCTTTAAAACTTTTAAATTTAAAACCTTTTAATGTAAAAATCGTAGCTTTTAAAGATAAAAAAGACTATGAGTTTAAATTTCTTAAAAAGCAAAATTCTCTTGAAATTTACTCTTTTTGCCTTCCTTTAGGCTTTAAAGTAGATGAAAATTTTGAAATCAAAGCCGGAGAAATAGATGCAAAAAGTGGACTTTATGGTTTTTTAAGCTTTAAGGCGGCAAGTTATTTTGTCTATGAAAAACACGCCCATGCCTTGCTTACTCTACCTATACACAAAAAAGCTTGGGGAGACGCAGGACTTAAATACAAAGGACATACCGATGCTTTAAGGGATTTTTTTAAAAAAAATGCCATTATGATGCTAGGTTGTAAAGAGCTGTTTGTAGGACTTTTTAGCGAACATGTACCTTTAGCTAAGGTGAGTAAAAAAATCACTTTTAAAAATTTAAGCATCTTTTTAAAAGATTTTTACAAAGAAACGCATTTTAAAAAAATAGGGCTTTTAGGTTTTAATCCTCACGCTGGAGATTATGGAGTCATAGGCGGAGAAGAAGAAAAAATCATGGAAAAATCTATAACTTTTGTTAATGCCTTTTTACGCTCTAAAAAAGATGAAAAATTTTTCAAAAAAGCTTTAAAAGATGAAAATTTACAAAAAGAATTGCTTTTAAGTTTTAAAGACAAGGGTGTTTATCTACCCTATCCTTTAGTAGCTGATACGGCTTTTACTAAGGCTGGTTTAAAAAACTGCAATCGCTTGGTAGCTATGTATCACGATCTTGCCCTTGCTCCTTTAAAGGCCTTGTATTTTGATAAAAGCATCAATGTGAGTTTAAATTTACCTATCATACGCGTCAGCGTTGATCATGGTACGGCCTTTGATAAGGCCTATAAAAATGCTAAAATCAACACTAAAAGTTATTTTGAAGCGGCTAAATTCGCAATTAATTTAAATCCTAAGGCTTAATTTAGCCCTAGAATCAATCAAATCTTCTTTAGCTAAGCTGTCTATAAAATCTTGCAAATCTTTATTGGTATTTAAACTTTGAGCGAGTAAATTTTCATATTTATCAACTTTATTTTTAAAAATTTGCTTAAAAATTCTTTGATCTTTGTATCTTTATTTGCTCTTTGCATAAGCTTCTTGCATGCAATCACTTGCATTGAGTAAAGGTAAAATAGGATTTTCCCCTGCTTTTGTATTTTGCATATTTTTTATACAAATTTTTCTTTCTTTGACCATCTTTTTTGAAATGGCTTTAAAATATTTTTTCATCTTTTTATCTGCTTTTTTGAAATATTTTGATATAAACTGCTATAGAATTATCTGCTAAAGCAAGTTTGTTATTCTCAAATTCATTACATATACCAATTTCATATCATAAGCTCATCATCACTTTTGCCATCATCTTTGATTTTAGAGCAATCAAAACTAGGTTTTACTTCATCTTTATAAATAAGCTCATCAAAACTCAAAGCCCCTAAACTCATCAAACTTAAACCAAGCAATAAAATAATTTTTTTCATTATTTACATTTAAAAATTTTTATTTTATTATAATGCGTTTTTATTTTTATAAGGAAATTAAAATGCAAAATTACAAAAAAGCTCTTTTTGCACTAGCTCTTAGTGCTTTTTGTATGGGTGTAACCGAATTTGTTATGGCAGGAGTTTTGGTTGATGTTGAAGCGTATTTTAGCGTAGATGCAAAAACTGCGGGCTATCTTACAACCTTATATGCTATAGGTGTTGTTATAGGTGCTCCTCTTATTACTATACCTTTAAGTCGTTTTCACAGACATACACAACTTTTAATCAATCTTGGAATTTTTGCTTTAGCAAATTTCATTATCTTTTTTAGCCAAAATTTCTATCTTACAGCGTTTGCGCGTTTTGTAGCAGGAACACAACATGGAGTATTTTTTGTCATTGCTACCTTAGCTGTAAGTGCTATAACCCCAGATGATAAAAAATCAAGCGCTCTAGCTATAATGGTCACAGGACTTACTGTAGCCTTGGTTACTGGAGTGCCACTTGGAACTTTCATAGGGCATTATTTTGGCTTTAAATTTATCTTTTTACTTATTTTTATCATTACAAGCCTAGCATTTTTTGGAGTATGGCATATGATGCCCAAAAATTTACATCCTAGTCCAACAAGTCTTAAAAATCTAATCCCTGCTTTTTCGCATCAAAATTTGTTAAAAACTTATACTATAACCATTTGTAGCTGTGGGGCTCAATTTGTTCTTTATACTTATTTGCAAAAATTACTCGTAGAAATAAGCAGTTTTAAAGTCCAAGATACAGCTTATATCTTGCTCTTATATGGAATTTGTGCAATTTGCGGGAATTTATGGGGCGGAAAAATAGTAGATAAAAAAGGTGCTATTTTTTCCTTGCGTCTTATTTTAAGCATACAAGTTCTAGTATTTTTAAGCGTATTTCTCACCATGCATTCTAAAATTTTAATCATTTTTAGCGTAGCTTTGATAGGATTTTTTGCCTTTTCCACTATACCTGCGCTAAAAATGCTTAGCATTGCTAAAGCTAAACGCCATACTTATAAAGTCATAGACAGCACAGTAAGTGTAAATGAAGCAGCTTTTAATGTAGGTATAGCTTTAGCAAGTTTTTTAGGTGGGATTGTTTTAGCAGGATTGGGCATAGAATTTAATGCTTTATTTTCGGCACTTTTTGTAAGCCCTGCTTTGATTTTTGCCTTACTTTTTGCCAAAGATAAATTAAATTATAAAAAATTTCAAAGAAAAAGTTTAAAAAAGATATAAATTGGAATAGAAATTGCTTTTTTGTTTAATGTAAAGTTAAATAAAGGAGGAGAAAATGGTAGTAGATAATACTCAAAAAACATCAAATGCTATTTTTAGCACCACAACAAAGGTTAAAGAGAAAAATACTTCAGCAGATGAATTTCAAGCCACATTAAATGAAGTAAAAAACAAAGAAGAAAAGGAAGAAGAAAAAACAAGCTCAAGCAAATTTACTAATGAAGACATTGATCTTGGTGTTGTTAGAGAAGATTTTAGATCTTATGCTTGGCAAAAAATGAGAGAAGATCAATACAAAAAAAATGAGGAGACTTTGCTAAATAAGCTTTTTGCTACAATTGACGCAGGAAATGCCACAAACAATACAAAGGCTTAATATACAAATCAATCAAAACTCAAATTACATAAACGAGAATTCCAATAATTCTCGTAAATTTTCTAATAACTCCAGATAAGATGAAAAAATTTATTATTTCCTTTATATGAAGCAAATATAGAAAAATTGACCAATTTAATTTATCAATTTCTGTTATAATTTTGCCAAAAACAAAGGAAAATAATGATTTTTATTGATGCTTGCTTTAAAAAACCTACACCCTATACCCCTATTTGGATGATGCGTCAAGCAGGAAGATATTTGCCAGAATATATGGAAGTAAGAAAACAAGCGGGCGATTTTCTCTCTTTGTGTAAAGACTATAAAAAAGCTTCTGAAGTTTCTTTACAGCCTATTGATATTTTAGATGTAGATGCAGCAATCATTTTTTCAGATATCTTAGTTGTTCCTCTCGAAATGGGCATGAATTTACATTTTGAAAAAGGAGAAGGACCTGTTTTTGATAATCCTATTTCAACCCTAGAAGACTTAGAAAAACTTGACGATCAAAATGCGCATAAAAAATTAAATTATGTCTATGATGCCTTAAAGCTTACAAGAGAAAAATTATCCCAAAACAAGGCTTTAATAGGATTTTGCGGAAGCCCTTGGACTATAGCTACCTATATGATAGAAGGAAGTGGAAGTAAAAATTATGCAAAGTGTAAAAAAATGCTTTATCAAAACCCAGAACTTTTACATAAAATTCTAAACAAACTAACTCAAGTTTTAAAACTTTATTTAGAAGAGCAAATTAAAGCAGGTGCCAATGCTGTACAAATTTTTGATAGCTGGGCAAGTGCTTTAGAATACGATAAGTTTTTTGAATTCTCTTTTAATTATATGCTTGAAATTTCAAATTTTATTAAAAGCAAATACTCAAATATACCTGTAATTTTATTCCCTAAAGGCATTAGCGGTTATTTGGATAGAATCGATGGTAATTTTGATGTTTTTGGGGTTGATTGGAGCACCCCGCTTGATTTAGCACGTGATAAACTATCACACAAATACACTCTTCAAGGCAACATGGAGCCTTGTAGACTTTATGATAAAAATGCCATCAAAGAAGGAGTGGAAAAAATACTAAAAACCATGCAAAATAAAGCTCATATTTTCAACTTAGGACATGGGATCTTGCCTGATATTCCTGTTGAAAATGCAAAATATTTTATCAAGCTTGTACAAGAAAGTTCAGCTAAATGAAAATACTCTTTGGTCCTGTTAGCTCAAGGCGTTTTGGAAGATCTTTGGGTATAGATTTAAGCCCTAGCAAAAAACAATGCAATTTTGATTGTGTTTATTGTGAGCTTGATCCAAAAAAAGCCCAAGAAAAACAAGATGAAATTATCAGCATAGACAAAATTATCTCCGAAGTTAAAGCTATGCTTGAAAAAAATGTTGAATTTGATTTTCTTACCCTTACTGCCAACGGAGAGCCTAGTCTTTATCCTCATTTAAATGAGCTTATTTTGTCTTTACGCAGCATTGCTAAAGATAAAAAATTGCTTATTTTAAGCAATGGTACAGCTGTATTAGATGAAGACAAATTTAATGCTTTGCTAAAACTAAATGTAGTCAAATTTAGCCTAGATAGTGCAGTTGCTAAAACTTTTTATCGTATTGATAGAGCTTTAAAAAACATTGACTTAGAAAAAATGATAGAAAAAATGGCAGATTTTAGAGCTAGATTTAATGGAGATTTGATTATGGAAATTCTAGTTGTTAAAGATCTTAACGACAATGAAGAAGAATTTAAAGCACTCAATCAAGCTTTAAAAAAAATCATGCCTTTAAGAGTTGATCTAAGTACCATAGATAGACCTCCCGCTTATGCCGTTAAAAAAGTAAGCGAAGAAAAACTTTTAGAACTTTCTAAACTTATAGATTCTACTCCTGTACTCTTAGCCAAAAGACATTATGAAGGTGAAAAACTAAGCTTCAATGAAGAAGAATTATTAAAAATGCTTCATTTACGCTCACAAAGCGAAATAGACATTGAAGTAAAATTTGATGAACAATCCAAAACTCTCTTAAATCAACTTATCAAAGAAAAAAAGGTAAAAATTCTCGATTTAGCTGGAGTTAAATTTTATAAAGTTTAGGCCTTTGGTAAATACTTTCTAAGTAAAGTTATAAGATCATTTCTACTTACATCACTTAAAACTTCACTCACACAATCAAAATCCCTAACTTTTTCCTTTGAAAAAAAGATGATATGGCTTTGTGGATGCTTTTTTTTATAAGCACTTAGCAAATTTCTCATTTGCTCAAGATCAAATTTAATTAATTCATAATCAAGCAAAATCAAACGATAAGTCTCTTTACTTAATTCTTGTTTTAATTGACTAAAAGAATTTATACATACATTTTTATCGCATTGTTTTTCTATTATATTAAAAAATAAGGTTGCATCAAAATCATTTTGTTTAAAAAGCAATACATTATTTTGATAAGGGGTTTTAAATTTTAAAGTGCAAACCTTATCAAGCTTGTTTTGCAAAATATTTTCAAGATCTTTTTTTTCAAAAGGTGAAGTTAAAAAATACTCATAATGTGTATTTTTATGGCGACCCATCACTATAAAATCATAGTTTTTCTTTACATTTTCATTTAAAATTTTATCCTTGATAAAAATCAAGTGAAAGTCATTAACATCAAAACTTAAATTTTTAAAACAAGTACTTTCTATGCCAAAATACGAAAGTAAATTTGCAAGTAAAAAATTCTCAAGCTCATCATTATTAACTATAGCCACACTTGCCTCAAATTGCAAAACCTTTCCGTGAGATGTCCCTATAATGCTTTTATGATGCTCTAAAGCCTCATTTAATTCTAATCTAATTTGATCTTTTTGAGAATTTAAGGCATTTAAAATCAAAGAATTAATTTCTTTATTATACCCTTCATTTAAGCAACGCATTGCATTGGATATATTTCCAAGCTGATATAAATTTTCTTCTAATAAATGCAAATATCTGTCTTTTTCATGGGATATTTTAGTTAAATTTTGTCCCGTAGTTTCAAATTTTTCCTTTAACAAATCAAGCGCACTATCAACATCAATCTTTTTTTGAAAATTTAAAAAATCATTTTGCATACAAAAAATTTTTTGATATATTTTGTTTATATTTCTATTTTGTCTAAAAGCAAAAATAAAAAGTGTTAAAGATAAAACAAAAATGCTAGAAAACATACCTATTTTCAGTTGCTCAGTAACACTATCAAGCTTTAAGATATCAATACTTAAATACGCTAAAATTAGATTAAAAATAAAAATTATCCCCGCTAATATCAAATCAATTTTCCTTTATCTTTTGCGCCGCTTTCTTACCCACAAGCATTGCAAGATCTTTAAAATCAGCCTTATATATAGATTCAAAATTTCCATAATACGCTAAAAGTTTTTGTATAACCCCTGAACTAAGTCCTAAATTTGCAAGCTTAGAACTTTTCAAGTCCTGTTTTTTCTTAGTATTTTGATGAAAGCTGATAGCAAAACGGTGCGCTTCATCTCTTAATTTCTGTAAGAATTGTAGTTTTTTATCGTTAATACTTAAGCTAAATTCTCCTTTTAAGGAATGAATTTTATCCTTAGCACCTCCTTTAGCCCTATGTGCTTTTGCATCGATTTTTTCTTTTGAAATAGCTAAAATATCGACATTTGCCCCACTACTTACAATGATTTCTTTAGCCAAATCAAGCAAAGTCTTTCCTCCATCTATAAGCCATAAGTCAGGGGGTGGATTTTTATCAAAGTCCAAAGCCCTACGCATTAAAACTTCACGCATTTGATCATAATCATTTTTATGTTTTAAATGAAATTTGCGATATTTTGACTTATCCCAAGAATTTGCACTATAATTTACCATAGCTCCAACATTTGCCACGCCTTGCAAATGAGAATTATCAAAAATTTCTATATCATTTGGTAAATTTTCAAGCTCAAAATAAGACTTTAATTCTTTTTGTATAGTAAAACCATGATTTTTTTGCTCTTTTTCTATATTTAAAAATGCATTTTGAAAAGCCAAATCACAAATTCTTCTTTTTTCTCCTATTTTAGGGATTTTAATACTGATTTTTTTATCAAATCTTTGGCTTAAAATTTCTTCTAAAAGCACTCTATCTTCAAATTCTTCATAAACATAAATAACATTTGCAAGCAAAGGAATGTCCATACTAAAATTTTCTAAAATCAATTGCTTATAAATTTCATTTTTATCCCATTGTATATCATTTTTTATAGGAGTAATCTTAGAATTTGCACTGATAATTTTTCCATTTTGCACCACAAAACGTAAGGTTGAAAGCATGGAATTTTCAAAGGCTAAAGCAAATACTTCAAAATCTTCTAATTTTGCAATATCTATTTCAACTCTAACTTCCAAATCTTTAATCGTTGCAATCTGATCCCTTACTTTAGCTGCTTCTTCGTAATTTTCATTTTGCGCTAAAACAAGCATTTGTTTTTCTAAATTTTTTATTAAAATACTAGGATTTAAAAGTGCGTGCATAGCCTCATCTAAAATTTCAAGGTATTTTTCCCTGCTGATGCGTTTATCGCAAGGCGCGAGACAACGAGAAATTTGATAAAAAATACAAGGGGATTTACAACTTGCTTTTTGCTTTAAAGGATAGTATAAATAAAGCGCATCTAAAAGCTCTCTAGCGCCTTTAAAAAAAGGGCCAAAATATTTGATTTTGCTTTTTTTTACCAATTTTCTAGTAATCTCAAAGCGTGGAAATTCTTCTTCAAAATTCACATAAATATAAGGATAAGTTTTATCATCTCTTAATAAAATATTATATTTTGGATGCAGTTGTTTGATAAAAGAATTTTCTAAAATCAAAGCATCGGCTTCTGAATTAGTAGTGATAAATTCCAAATGCACTGTTTCTTCAATCATTTTTTGAATTCTTAAAGAATTTCTTGGATTTGCATGTAAATTTGGAGTAAAAGCAAAATAAGATTTGATACGATTTTTAAGATTTTTAGCCTTACCTACATATAAAAGTTTTCCTTCTTGATTGAAGTATTGATAAACTCCAGCACTATTGGGAAGAGTTTTTAGCTCATTTTCTAAATTCTCTTTAGTCAAGATTAGAACCTTTTTTTATAAGTTCTCTTAAATCTTCAAATTTCTTAAATAATTTTTCATCTTTAAAGCAATTTTTAAATTCACCCTTAGAAAGCTCCAAATAAGAATTTTTAGAGAGTTTTTCATCATTTTTGTTTTTATTTACTGCATAAGTGTATTTTTGAGAAAAGATTTTTATATCTTTTATATCAACAAATCCACTTAAAGGATATTTCTGTCCATATGCTTTTATGAGAAATTTAATATAAATTTTGCTATCATCATGATTTAATTCTTGATAAGCTGCTGGATGTAAGGTTATTATATTTAAAATATGATTTTTTACATAAATTTTAGCAATCAAACGTTGCTTGGCAAGCGGAAAAGAACTTAAAAAATCTTTGCAAAAAAATAAGGTTTTTAAAGGCTTATAATGAGGTTTATCCATCAATTCATTAATAACAGCACTAGCGTTTTTAGTCATCTTAATATTATTTCTTTTTCTCATAAGATGATTTTAGCATTTCTTTTCTTAATTTTCTTCTGTGCTTGCGGATATAAAGGCAACCCTCAATACACAAGCTATGAACAAAATGGTTCGGTAAAAACCATTAAAAAATACGAACAATTACATAGGTGGTAAATAATGAAAAAAGCAGATATTTTAGTTTTAGACTTTGGCTCTCAATACACTCAGCTTATAGCAAGACGCTTAAGGGAACAAGGAGTTTATGCAGAAATTTTACCTTTTAATGTAAGCTTAGCCGATATTAAAGCAAAAGAACCAAAAGGTATTATTTTAAGCGGAGGTCCAGCAAGCGTATATGCAACTGATGCGTATTTTTGCGATAAAGGCATATTTGATTTAGGTTTACCTATTCTTGGAATTTGTTATGGTATGCAGCTTATGGCGCATCATTACAAAGCTACAGTTGCACCTGCAGGACATAAAGAATACGGTAAAGCAAACATAGAAGTTAAAAAAGATAGCGCTTTATTTAAAAATCTTCCAAAAAAGCAAACTGTTTGGATGAGTCATTCTGATAAAGTAGAAAATTTACCTCAAGGTTTTGAAGTTTTAGCCACAAGTGAAAATAGCCCTTTTTGTGTTTTTGGAAATGAAGATAAGAAATTTTTTGCCTTACAATTTCACCCAGAAGTGCAACACAGTGAATTTGGCAAAAATATCTTAAAAAATTTTGCTAAATACGCTTGTAATTGTGAAAGTGTTTGGAATATGGGTTCTTTTGCAAAAACTCAAGCAGAAAAAATCCGTGAAGAAGTAGGCAGTGATAAAGTGCTTTGTGCTGTAAGTGGCGGAGTAGATAGTAGTGTAGTTGCTGCACTTTTAGCCAGTGCTATAAAAGAGCAAGTTATAGTAGTTTTTGTAGACAATGGACTTTTAAGGAGCGGAGAAAAAGAACAAGTTGAATTTATGTTTAAAAATACCTTAGGTATCGATCTTATCAGCATTGATGCAAGTGAAATTTTCTTAAGTCGCTTGGCTAATGTTAGAGATCCTGAGCAAAAAAGAAAAATCATAGGAAATACCTTTATAGAAGTTTTTGAAGAAGAAGCAAAAAAACATAAAGATGTAAAATATCTGGCTCAAGGCACACTTTATACTGATATCATAGAAAGTTCTGTTATAGGTGTAAGCAAAACCATTAAAAGCCATCATAATGTAGGGGGCTTACCTGAAAAAATGAATCTTAAACTCATAGAGCCTTTAAAAGAAATTTTTAAAGATGAAGTGCGTGCCTTAGGACTTGAGCTTGGACTTAGCAAAGAAGTAGTTTATCGTCATCCTTTCCCTGGGCCAGGTCTTGCTATACGCATTATGGGAGAAGTAAATCGCGCTAGCTTAGAACTATTGCGTAAGGCTGATGTAATTTTACTTGAAGAACTTAAAAGCACAGGTTGGTATGATAAAACTTGGCAAGCATTTTGTGTGCTTTTAAATGTTAAAAGTGTTGGGGTTATGGGGGATAACCGCACTTATGATAATGCAGTTTGCATACGCGTTGTAGATGCAAGTGATGGTATGACAGCTACTTTCTCGCATTTACCTTACGAAGTTTTAGAAAACATAAGTCGCCGTATCATCAATGAAGTAGAAGGTATAAACCGCGTTGTTTATGATATCTCAAGCAAACCACCTGCAACCATAGAATGGGAATGATCCATTTTTTCTAGCTCTTATTTTTATTATAAAATTTTTATAAAAATAAGGCTAGAATTTATTTAAGAAATTTCAAGGAAGAAATATGCATGGAAAAATAGCTATTTATATGGATTCTACAGGACGTGGAACCGTTACAAACTCAGCAAATACCTTTTTTGACTTCAATCGCCAAATTTGGAATGATAAAAAAAGTATGCCAAGTGTTGGTATGCTTGTGGAATTTAGAACTCTTTCTAGCGAAAAAAAAGCAGAAGACGGCAAGCCCGTTCAAACAAGCAAAACCATAACGGGTATAAAACCTTCAAAATTTCAAGAATTTAAAGAAGGGGATTTTATCACTGAGCATGATTTTTGGAAAACTGATAATGATGATGAATTAGAAGACTTGCAAAACTCAAGAAGAAGTGCTTATATAACAGAACTCTATAGAACAACAGACTTTGACAGTATAGAAAAAATTCCTCTTTCTTTTACTATACCTCAAGCTATACAAAAATATTTTGCCCATGAAATTTTATCCGTAGAAACACTTCAAGCCAATCTACAAGATGAAAAGGAAATTCCTTGCATACTTGATTATCTTATACTTAAAAGATTTTTATTTAAAGCTTATGATACCTTAGTTTTTATGGATAATAGCATAGACCAAACCCAATTTAGCGCGTTAAAAAGCATCATGATGCATTTAGAGAATTCATATAAGCAAATGATAGCTGATCAAAAACCAAATATCACTAAAATTTTTAACGAAACTTTTTTATCTTTGCAGTGTCATTACCAAGCTTTAGTAGCCACCATAGATACAAGAAAAAATCGTCTAGCCTCACTTGAAGCACAAATGAAAACTTTACAATCTGAAATAAATCTTAAAAGTAATGCGGCCAATGCAGACCCTGAAAAACTTAAAGCACGGCAAGAAAGATTGGCTAAGCTACAAAAAGAAGCAGAATACTACAGAACAACACTAAAAAGACTTGATGCTATAAGGGAAGATTTTTATAAGAAAAATTACAATATTTTCGAAAATGCTTTTAAGCTTTCACGAGAAAAGCTCTTTAAAAAAATTGTCACAGGTTTAAATCTATGTGCAACCATAATGGATGTTAAAATTTGGCACTTATCTTTAAAATCATCAGGGGTTAAAAATTCTTATTTTACTATGAGTAATATAGAAAATTCTTTCTGTTCTCTTTCTTTTGCAGAACATTACTTAAGTCGCTTAAATAAATCCGCTCTAAATCCTTTTGATCAAAAACTTTTAGTGTATATTCAAAAAATTACAAAAGAACAAAGAAAAAAATTTTTAGTTGTCACATCGGATTTAGATTTATTATGTAAATTAAAGATTGAAAACTTTTCACAAAATCCATATTATTTAGTAAAATACGCACCTAAAAAAGTGAATTATCAGTCTTTAATGCGTGATAACACCTTTGATATAGTCTATATTGATGAAAAACATGTTTGGGAAAATGTTGCCGATATTATTTTACAAGGAAAGCATTTTGACAAATCAGGAAAAACTAAATTTAAACTGATTTAAGACATAGAAATTTAAGCTAAATTAAGTTATAATTTCCTTGCCTAAACAGTTTGTGGTATTTAAAGTGATCCAACACATTTTTATTAACTGCGATTGTGTGATTTACCGTGTTCTGTGGCATCGTTTGAGCTTTGAAAAAAGCGAGAAGTTGCAGCCTTTAAAAATTACCTAGCGGTTTTCTTTGACTTTTTGGGGTCAATCTTTGTTAAACGGCTGTTTGGGTTTAAAAGGAGATATAAATGAAAATAATGATTTTGGGTAGTGGTGCAAGAGAATATTCTATTGCTTTAGCCTTAAGAAGAGTAGACAAAAATTTAGAGTTTTATTTTGCTCCTGGAAATGGCGCTACCGAAAGTCTTGGAACAAATTTAAACCTAAAAGATCCAGTAGTTTTAGCAACCTATGCGAAAGAAAAAGGTTTTGATCTTTGTATAGTAGGAAGTGAAAGTTTTTTAGCTGAAGGTGTTGTAGATATTTTTAAACAACAAGGACTTGCTATTTTTGGGCCAAGTAAAGCTGCTGCAATGCTTGAAACCTCAAAATCTTTTATGAAAAGCTTTCTTAAAAAATACCGTATCAAAACAGCCAAATTTTTAAACACAAATGATATTGAAAAAGCAAAAAATTTTATACATAGTTTAACCCCTCCTATAGTAGTAAAAGCCGATGGACTTTGCGCAGGAAAAGGTGTTATCATAGCTAAGACTCATGAAGAAGCCATAGAAGAAACAGCTAAAATGCTGAGCGGAGAAAGCTTTGGAGATGCTGGAAAACTCGTTGTAATTGAAGAATTTTTAGATGGTTATGAATTAAGCATTTTTGCAGTATGTGATGGCAATGATTTTGTTTTACTTCCTGTAGCACAAGATCACAAAAAATTACTCGATAATGATCAAGGGCCAAATACTGGCGGAATGGGTGCTTACGCTCCTAGCTCTTTAGCGAATGAAAGCTTGCTTAGAAAAGTTCAAAAAGATATTATTTTACCGACTTTAGCAGGCATGAAAAAAGAAGGAGCGGAATTTTGTGGTGTTTTATTTATAGGCGCTATGATCGTTGGAAATAAACCTTATGTATTAGAATTTAATGTTCGCTTTGGCGATCCTGAATGTGAAGTTTTAATGCCTTTAATCGAAAATCCTTTGGAGCTTATTTTAGCTGCTACTCAAAGACGCTTAAGACACACAAAAATCAAAATCAAAAAAGAATTTGCAGTAGGGGTTGTATGCGCGAGTGAAAACTATCCTTACAAAAGTTCACCAAAAAGTGAAATTACTGTAAATAACATTCCTGAAAACTCTCATATCTCTTATGCTGGAGTAAGCCTAGAAGATGGCAAATTAATGGCTGATGGTGGAAGAGTTTTGGTTTGTGTTGGCACAGGAAAAAGTATAGAAGAAGCGCAAAAAAATGCTTATAAACTTTGTGATAATGTAAATTTCAAAGGAAAGCAATACAGAAAAGACATCGCTCATCAGGTTCTTAAATGAAAGAAAATTTACAAGACCGCTTAGAGCGTGAAAATCTAAAAATAGCAAGTTTTGGAAAAAGAGTTCTAGCTTTTTTAATCGATGATATGATTATTTCTTTGATTGTGTTTATCATTTTTTATGATCGTCTAATCCAAGCAAAAGATTTATTTGAAACAACTCAAATTATAGGAAATTTTTATCTTGGCTTCATCTTGCTTCATTTTAGTTATCAAGCAATTTTTACTTATCTTTATGGGGCAAGTTTGGGAAAAATATTATGCAAAATTATCATCTTGGATGAAAATCTTCTTGACAAACCCAATCTCATCCAAAGTTGCATCAGATCTGCCATAAGACAGGTTAGTGCTATGGTATTTATGCTTGGATTTGCTTGGGCTTTAAGTAATGATTTGCGCAAAGCTTGGGAGGATTATCTAGCAAGGACAATAGTAGTCGATGTGGCGTAAATTTTCCTTATTGCTAGGAACTAGCATAGCTTTAAGTGCAGCACAAGTTGATATTTACGCTCTTGATGCAAAAAAAGAAGGTGATATTCTTACTGCGAACAATGATGTTATTATTTTTTCTGATTTTTATTTCATCACTGCCAATAAAGCAATTTACAATGAAAAAACCGGAGATGTTGAGCTTTTTGGCGATGTTAACATCCTAAGAGGACAAAACGAAAGATCACATTCTGATTATGCTAAAATCAACCTAAATTCCAATCAAGCCGATTTTAGTAATTTTTTCTTTTCCAATAATAATCTTGAAGTATGGTTTCAAAGCAAAACAAGCCATCTAAATGATAAAGTCTTTGAAAGTAAAATTTCAGCAGTTTCAAGCTGCAATGTTGAAGATCCTGATTGGGAAATTCGTTTTTCAAAAGGCTGGCTTAACCGGGAAACCAATTTTGTTCATCTTTACAATGCAAGATTATATGTTAAAAATACCCCGGTTTTTTATCTACCTTATTTTGGATTTAGTGCTGATACTCATAGACAAAGCGGACTTTTAATCCCAAAAATCGTTTTAAAAAGTAGCGAAGGCTTATACTATGAACAACCTATTTATATTGCCACTCAAGAAAATTGGGATTTAGAACTTGATCCACAAATTCGAACAAACCGTGGTTTTGGACTTTATTCTACTTTAAGATTTCTTGATTCTCCATATTCAATAGGAGAATTAAATTTTGGTGCTTTTAGAGAAAATAGCTCCTATTTTCACGATGAAAATTTGAAAAACCAAACCCACTATGGAATAGAACTAAAATACTCAAGAGATGATTTAATCAAATCTTTACTCAGTGATAATTTTCAAGAAGGCCTATGGATAGATGCAACCTATCTCAACGATGTGGATTATTTAAATTTAGGAAGTAGAGATTATCGAGATCTTAACTCGCTTGTAACCTCCAAAATCAATTATTTTTTAGCCGATGAAAACAATTTTTATGGAGCTTATGCAAGATATTATATCGACACATCTAAACTTAGCAACAATACAACCTTGCAAGAATATCCAAGCTTTCAATATCATAGATTTTTAAATAACCTTTTTGATGAACGCTTGCGTTATTCATTTGATGCTTCATTTCATAATTTTTATCGACCTGCTGGTTCTTATGCAAATGAGTTAAATTTAGACTTGCCTATCTCGTATCACAATGCTTTTTTTGGAGACTTTTTACACTTTACTTTTACAGAAAGATTTTATGCTTCTTTTGTAAATTATAGCAACGATCCCGAAAGAAACCATGAGCATTATTTTAGAAACACTCATGATTTTAATCTCTACACCGATCTTTCAAAAGCTTATGAAAATTTCTTTCATACTTTAAATTTAGGAGTGAATTACATTTTACCAGGAGCAAAATCAGGTAAAATCACGCAAGATTATCTTGAAGAATACGACAAAGAAAACGAACATACAAGTCTTTATGCTGTGCAATATTTCTATAACAACGAAGGACAAAAAAAACTCAAACACAGATTTTCACTTGACTATCTCAATAAACAAAATAAATTCTATGAACTTGAAAATCTTTTAACTTATTATTTTAATGAAAACATCAATCTCAACAGCGAAGTGCTTTACTCTTATGAGCAAAGTCGCTTTACCAATGTCATCAGCCAAATAGAAGTCAATACAAATTCAAAATTTAATTGGATGTTTTCTCATGCTTATCAAAACGATGAGTATGGAAAATATAGCTTTATTGGCACAAGAGCAAATTATATTGCCACACCTAATTACAATTTATTTGGTGGAATTTGGTTTGATACTCAAAGAGCTCATGCAAACATGTGGGAACTTGGCTATACCTACCAAAGAAAATGTTGGAACTATTCTTTAATGTATAGAGAAAGAATCGATCCACAACTCACAAGTGGTGGTATCACAGCTAAAAATCAAAGCGGAGTTTATTTTATTTTCAACTTCTATCCTTTAGGAGGAGTAAAATACGATTTCTCTTTAGCAGAAAGTGAAAACAAAATTTAAAAAGGATGAAATTTGCTAAATATTTTAAAAAATTTTACGAATTTATTATCTGGTAAAAAAGGAAAAATAATGCAATACAGCATAGAAATTAACAAAAATACAGAAATATTTGATATAGATAAAGTCGCCAAACAAGCTGCTGGTGCTGTTTTAATGAGACAAGGCAAAAGCGTTGTTCTAGCTACAGTTGCAAGAGAAGAAAAACAAGTTGAAGAAGATTTTTTACCCCTAACCGTCCAATACATCGAAAAAGCTTATGCCGCGGGAAAAATCCCTGGTGGTTATGTCAAAAGAGAAACCAAGCCAAGCGATGCAGAAACCTTAACAGCACGTATTATCGATAGAAGCTTACGCCCTCTTTTTCCAAAAGGCTATGCTTATCCAACTCAAATCGTTGTGATGGTTCTCTCAGCTGATCCTAAAGTAGATTTGCAAGTAATGAGCTTAAATGCCGCAAGCGTAGCTCTTTATCTTAGTGATATACCTATGAAAGCTCCAGTATGTGGTGTTCGCATAGGAAAGATAGATGGAAATTTCATACTCAATCCAAACAATGAAGAGCTTCAAAATAGCACTCTAGATCTCTATGTAGCAGGTGTAAAAGATGAGCTTTTGATGATAGAAATGAGAGCCTTGCCTGATCAAAAAGAAAATGAAATTTTTATCGAAGCTCCTTATGCTGATGTTTTAACTCAAACCACTTCACAAAATATGAATGAACTTAGCGAAGATGAAATTTTAGAAGCTCTAAATTTAGCTCAAAAAGCTATATTAAATGGTTCAAATGCTTATGAAGAAGCCTTTAGCAAACACAAAAAAAATTCTCAAATCGAACTAAAAAATGAGATTGAACATCCTGAAATTTTAGCTTTTATAGAAAATAATTTCCAAAAACAAATCAAAGAAGCCATCAACCAAATGGCAAAAAGTGAAAGAGCAAGCGAACTAAATAAAATCGCTAAAGAAATTTTAAATCTTGAAATCGCTAAAGACTGGAGTGAAGAAAGTGTATTAAATACCTTAGCTAAAGTCAAACGCAAACTTATTCGTGAGCAAATTTTAAATGAAGGCAAAAGAGCTGATGGTAGAAGTTTAAACGAGGTTCGTCCTATCAGTATAGAAACCAATCTCTTGCCAAACGCTCATGGCTCTTGTCTTTTCACTCGTGGACAAACTCAAGCTCTAGTGGTTGCAACCTTAGGCGGAGAAAACGATGCTCAAATGATAGACTTGCTTACAGAAAAAAATCCTATAAGCGAACGCTTTATGGTAAATTATAATTTTCCAGGTTTTTCAGTAGGCGAAGCAAGTCCTATCAAAGCTCCAGGAAGAAGAGAGCTAGGACATGGAAATTTAGCCAAAAGAGCACTTTATCCAAGCATAGATGAAAACTATCCTTATGTAATCCGCTTAGTCAGTGAAATTTTAGAAAGCAATGGCTCAAGTTCTATGGCAACGGTTTGTGGCGGATCTTTAGCCCTAAAAGCAGCAGGAGTGCCAAGCTTAAAACTTGTTGCAGGAGTAGCCATGGGGCTTATCTTTGAAGATAGCAAATTTGCTGTTTTAACAGATATCATGGGACTTGAAGATCATGATGGGGATATGGACTTTAAAGTAGCAGGAAGCAAAGACGGCGTTACTGCTCTTCAAATGGATATAAAACTAGGCGGAATCGATCAAGAAACACTAAAACAAGCTTTATACCAAGCCAAAGAAGGAAGAATTCACATCCTAAATATCATGGAAGAAGCTGCCAAAGAAATCGTAGTCAATGAAGAAGTTTTACCTAAACTTGAGCTTTTTAGCGTTGATCCTTCAAAAATCGTTGATATCATAGGGCAAGCTGGAAAAACCATCAAAGAAATCATAGAAAAATTTGGCGTTTCTATAGACTTAGATCGCGAAAAAGGTGAAGTAAAAATAGCAGGTAATCAAAACGAGCAAATCAAAGCCGCAAAAGACTACATCATAAATATCACAAGCTCTCAAAAAGGAACTAAAAAAGGCTCTAAAGACAAAGATATATCAGACTTTGAACTTGGGCAAGAATTTCAAGGTATTGTTAAAAAAATCGCTCCTTTTGGAGCCTTTGTGGAACTTAAAAATGGTGTTGATGGTTTATTGCATAGTTCAAAAAGCAAGCATCTTAATTTAAGCGAAAACCAAAGCTTAAAAGTTAAAATCAGCGAAATTAAAAACGGAAAAATTTCTGTGGATTTGTGCGAGTGAGTGAATTTCTAACTCACCCTTTTGAGCCTTTTTTTGACAAGGATTCTAAAATCTTAATTTTGGGCTCTTTTCCTTCTATCAAATCAAGACAAGACGGCTTTTATTATCAACACCCAAGAAATCGTTTTTGGCCTATACTAGAAACACTTTTTGATGTAAAATTAGAAAATATCACAGAACAACAAGCCTTTTTAAGAAAAAAACATATCGCTCTTTGGGATGTACTTCAAAGTTGCAAGATAAAAAATTCAGATGATAAAACCATAAGCTATGCAAAAGCCAATGATTTAAACCTGATCCTTTCTCAAGCCAAAATCCAAGCCATTTTTACCACCGGACAAAGTGCTTATAAATTTTTTACTAAATTTCACTCTCATTTAAAAGCCATAGCCCTACCCTCAACTTCTCCTGCAAATTTAAATTTTTCTTTTGAACAGCTTTTACAAAACTATGAAATAATCAAAAAATTTACAAAATAGCAAACTAAGCATCGCCCAAGCAAGAAAAGAAAAAAAGCTAGTTTACATCTAACTTTTGTGTGTTATCCTTAAATTCAAATTCCACTCTCTTAGCTCCAAAACCTTTAGCAATTGCTTCTAAAGTATCCTTAGCGCTTTTATGAATTTTGCTTTCTAAATTTTGGATAAGATTTAAAGACAAGTCTTTAACCTCATCTTTGGCTTCTTTTATGAGTTTGTTTTTATCACTTTCGCTAAAACTAATCCCCGTACTATTGATAGAATCAGGTAGTAAAAAAGGTAAAAATTTAGCATTTTTTTCATCATAAAATTTCATATCTATGATGCTGTGTTTATATCTACACTCTGGCATGATGATCTTATAAGCATCGTCCCCTAAAGGCAAAATATCAAAGTTTTTATCCCTTAAATCATACAAGAAAGTGATCTCAAATTCAAAAATCAAAGCAATCTGTCTTTCACTCAAAGACCATCCTAAAAGATTTTTCCAAATTCCATTAAAAGCGCTATCTTTTTTAGTGACAATCTCTTTACTAAAAACTTGAAAAACACTTAATTCTCCTATGGATTTAAGCTGCATGATATCGCTAAAACTTTGCGTGCTTTTTTCTTCTATTTTAGGGCTTTTATACTGCCTAAAAAGCACTACAAACAAAAGTACAAGTAAAATCACCGCTAAAACAAATAAAATCATTTCCATTCTAAACCTTTCTAAATTTATAAACCTTGATTTGAAAAGATATATTTTTTCTCAAACGCTAAGAAAATAAAAGCATTAATGATAAAAATCAAACACACAAAAGTAAAAACAAATTCCACACTAAAATGTGAAGCCATAATCCCTCCGCCAAAAGCTCCACAAAAATTTCCCAAAAATTGACAAGTTTGATTAAAACCAAAAATCACACTTAAATTTTTAGCACTCACACTTTTTTTAAGCAAGGCATTCACACAAGGCAAAAGCCCTCCAAGTCCTACACCTATAAGCAAACGCACGAAAATAAGCGTATAAACATTACTTGCTACAGCCTGCAAGTAAAAGCAAATTCCACAAAATATCAAAGCTATCAAAATAATCTTACTAGGCCCTATCTTATCGGCGATTTTTCCAAGTTTTGGTGCGAAAAAAAGATTGCTAATCCCACTTGCAGCCACCACTATACCTGCCCAAAGAGCCAAATTTCCACCTTGATGAATTTGCTCAACATAGATACTTAAAATCGGCATCACTCCAAAAGTACCAAATTGTATCACAAAAGTAGTGATAAAAAGAACGATGATAAGGGTTTTGTTTTCTTTTACTTTTTGGGTATTTTTCTTCGCCTCTTTTTGAATTTTTCTCTCATGGATGAAAAAATAAATCGTCACAAAAGAACAAGCGATCAAAAAAGCCACCACATCAAAAACCGCACTAATGCTAAAAAATTCAGCCACAAAGCCACCAAACAAAGGCCCAAGCAAACTTCCACTTATAGAAGCCGTAGAAAGAGTTCCTAAAGCATAAGCCACTTTTTCTTTAGGTGCTATCACAGCGATAAACACAACAGCAGCAGAAGTAAAACCTGAAATTATCCCTGTTAAACCTCGCACAAAAACCACTTCTAAAGCACTATGAGCAAAACTGAGCCATAAGGTTAAAACCGACATCCCAAAACTTGCACGAAGAAGCATATTTTTATAACCATACTTTGCACCCAAAAAAGCCCATAAAGGCGAAAAAACAGCCATAAAAAGCGGAGTGATCCCAAAAGCAAGTCCTGAATAAAACGCTATTTCACTCGTATTAACATGTCCTAGCTCTTTGATATAAAAAGGCAAAATCGGAGCGATTTGACTAAGCCCCATACTTGTGGTAAAAACACCAAACCAACACACAAGCAAAGTTCTATTGAAATTTTCCATGGATTTATTGTATGATATTTTTTATAATTTTTAATTAAAACTCAAGGATAAAAATGAAAAAAATACTCTTTATATGCTTAGGCAATATATGCCGTTCACCTATGGCAGAATTTATCATGAAAGATCTTGTCAAAAAAGCAAATTTAGAAAAAGAATTTTTTATAAGCAGTGCTGGAACTTCAGGAGAACACGATGGAGAAGGTATGCACTATGGTACCAAAAACAAGCTTGCCCAACTTAACATAGAACACAAAAATTTCATAAGCAAAAAACTCACTCAAAAGCTTTGCGATGAAAGCGATTTTTTAATCACCATGGACAATTCCAACTTCAAAAATGTTTTAAAAAACTTCACCAACACCCAAAACAAAGTTTTAAAAATCACTGATTTTAGTCCTAGTCTAAACTATAATGAAGTCCCTGATCCTTGGTATAGTGGGAATTTTGATGAAACTTATAAAATTTTATCCCTAGCTTGTAAAAATTTACTTGTTTTTTTATCAAAATAATTTAAAACAACTATACATTACTTCTCGTTTACTTTTTAGACTTATACTTCTAAACGAACCGAAAAACATTCATAAGAAAAACTCCTTAAAATTACACGCCTAGCTTAAATCCCTTTAGCTAGGCTTTTCTTTAGATGTTTTTATCCTTCAGATTTAAAATTTTTACTATTTTAAGTGCTTCTTAAGAAAAAACTCCAAATTTATGTGCTACAATTACGATGTTTTATTAATTTTTGACAAGGAGAATTCTCATGAAACTAGTTAAACTTAGTTTAGTTGCAGCTCTTGCTGCAGGTGCTTTTTCAGCAGCTAACGCTACTCCACTTGAAGAAGCGATCAAAGATATCGATGTATCTGGAGTATTAAGATACAGATATGAAAGTAGCAATCCATGGAGCAATGATAATTATGGTTCTGGTATTTCTGGTAAACAAGATCATAAATACAGAGCACAAGTTAACTTTAATGCCGCTATAGCTGATAACTTCAAAGCTTTTGTTCAATTTGACTATAATTCGAAAGATGGTGGTTATGGTGAAAATAGCATCAGCAACACAAGTGATACCTTAAGTGTTCGCCAATTATATTTAACTTATACAAATGAAGATGTTGCAACAAGCGTAATCGCTGGTAAACAACAACTAAACACTATCTGGACTGATAATGGAGTTGATGGTTTAGTGGGAACAGGTATTAAAGTAGTAAACAACAGCATCGATGGTTTAACTCTAGCTGCTTTTGCAGTAGATAGTTTCAACGAAGCTTCAGACTCTACTGTAACAATCACTCAAGATCCTATAAGTATGAAAATTACAGGAGTTGAATTCAACCATGGAAATCCTCAAGGTGATAGCGATACAAGTGGTGCTTTAAACTGGGGTAAAAATCTTTATGGTGCTGCAGCTATCGGCTCTTATGATATCGCTGGCGGACAATTCAACCCACAATTATGGTTAGCTTATATGAGTGATAATGCATTCTTATATGCTTTAGATGCAGCTTATAGCACAACTATCTTTGATGGAATCAACTGGACTCTTGAAGGAGCTTACCTAGGAAATTCCTTGGATAGCAAACTTAAAAATGCACTTTCAAATCAAGCAGCTAACGGTAATTTCTTCGCTTTAAGAGGTAGTGTTGAATTAAATGGTTGGGATGCTAGCCTTGGTGGTTTATACTATGGTAAAAAAGATAAAGTTACTTTAACCACAATTGAAGATCAAGGTAATCTTGGCTCTTTGCTTGCAGGTGAAGAAATTTTCTATACTAATGGTTCTAATTTAAATGGCGATATTGGTAGAAATATCTTTGGTTATGTAACTGCTGGATATACTTTTAATGAAACAGTTCGCGTTGGTGCTGACTTTGTATACGGTGGAACAAAAACAGGGGAAATTGGCAATGGTGGTAAGAAACTTGAAGCTGTTGCAAGAGTAGATTACAAATACTCTCCAAAACTTAACTTCTCAGCATTCTACTCTTATGTAAATGTTAATACAGATCCTGAAAGCACTCATCACGATGCTGTAAGACTTCAAGCTCTTTACAAATTCTAAGGGGTTTTCAAGTTTAACTTTAAGGCGGGGTTTTACCCCGCCTTTTTTTATGCCTGATTTTTAAAACTTAAATTTATATAAAAAAAGATTTTCCCAAGCTAAAAAGCTTTAGGAAAATTAGGACTTAAACCAATTAGCGATTTTTTCAAAAAGCCCTTTTTGCTCTTGATGCATACCATCTTTGATACCAAAACTTTCACTTAGTTTTTCTAAAAGTTCTTTTTGTTCATCGTTTAAAGAAGTTGGGAATTTGATAGAAATTTGAACGATTTGATTTCCTATGCGAGAACTATGAACATCTTTTACTCCTTCTTTTTCAAGAACAAATCTTTGCCCATCTTTAGCACCCTTTGGTAAATTTAAACTTGCTTCACCGCGTATGGTAGGTACTTTTATACTCTCTCCTAAGATAGCTTGAGTAAAAAACACTGGAAATTCTATATATATATCGTCATCATCTCTGATAAAAGTATCATCTTCGGCAGCAATGATCTTAACATACATATCCCCTCTAGTGCCATTTTTTAAGATATTGCCTTTAGCATTGACACGAAGTTTCATACCTGTATCTACACCTTCTGGGATATTAAGTTCTACACTATCTTTGCTTTCATTATAACCTAAACCTTTACAATCGCTACATTTTTCACTAGCCTTTTCTCCACTTCCTTGACAATCAGGGCAAGTTTGTGCAAAAGTGATAAAACCTTGAGAAATTCCAACCTGTCCTCTACCTTGACACTTTGGACAAGTTTGAAGTTTTCCATCTTTAGCCCCTGTTCCATTACAAGTTTTACAAGAACATTTATAAGTAAAATCTATATTTTTCTTGCAACCAAAAACCGCTTCTTTAAAACTTAATTTTAAATTAACGATAAAATCGGAAGGGATTTTCTCATCATTTGAACTCTTTCTACGACGCGATGATGAGCCAAAGCCTTCTCCAAAAAAACTAGAAAATATATCTCCTAAATCCTCAAAACCACCAAAACCTGAGCTATTAGAACCAAATCCACCGCCTTTTAAAGCATCTTTTCCATATCTATCATAAATAGCTCGCTTTTCATCATTGCTTAAAACTTCATAGGCTTCATTAACAAGCTTGAATTTATCTTCTGCTTCTTTATCGCCTTGGTTTCTATCGGGATGGTATTTTAAAGCCATTTTTCTATAGGCTTTTTTTATGGTTTCTTTATCAGCACTTTGCGTGATTTCAAGAATTTCATAATAACTTATTTCCACATTATTCCTTTAAAAAATTTAAAATTTTGCTAGAATTTTAATCTTAAAAATTCAAAAATCTAATTTTAGCAAAAATAAAATCAATAATTTATCAAATTTTAAATAAAATTATGCAAATATTATAAATCTTAGATAAAATTTAAAGGATACTAAAATGATTAATGTGTTGATGATAGAAGATGATCCTGATTTTGCGCAATTATTATCTGAGTATTTAGCGCAGTTTAATATTAAAATCACAAATTTTGAAAATCCTAAAAGCGCCTTAAATGTAGGCGTTCAAGGCTATGATTGCCTAATCTTGGATTTAACTTTACCAGGAATTGATGGTCTTGAAGTTTGTAGAGAAATCAGACAAAAAAGCAATATTCCCATTATTATCTCATCAGCTAGAGGCGACTTAAGCGATAAGGTTGTAGGGCTTCAAATTGGTGCTGATGATTACCTACCAAAGCCTTACGATCCAAAAGAAATGTATGCAAGGATTATGAGTCTTATTCGTCGCACAAAAAGAGTTGAACACGCAAATAATGAAAATATTAATTCTGCTTTCAAAATCGATGAGAGAAGGCATGAGATCACCTATGAAGATAAGGTTTTAACACTTACTCCTGCTGAGTTTGAAATTTTAGAATACCTTATCCAGCAGCACGGATATAGCGTTTCAAGAGAACAGCTTGTAAGTCGCTGTAAAAATCTAAAAGATAAAGATTCTAAAAGTCTTGATGTTATCATTGGTCGATTAAGAGTAAAAATAGGAGATAGTTCAAAATCTCCAAAACATATTTTTTCTGTTAGAGGTATAGGATATAAACTAATAGGATGACAAAAAATTATTCTATTTATACCAAGCTAATTATTTTATTTGTTGTTACTTTTTTCTTAGTTTGTGTGCTTTTTATCGTTCTTTTGAAAATAGAAGGAAGTGCTTACAACGAAGAAGAAAGTTTAAAACAAGAAAATCTTATAAAAAATTTACTCATCTCCTATGAAAACACTTCAGGTGCTAAAATAGGATCCTATCTTGAAAATAGCGGTTTTAATACTATACAAAATCCCTATCTTGTAAAAAGCATAAGAAATAATGGACAATCACTTTTTAAAGCAAATGGAGAATTTTGCACCCTTTCTTCTTTAAAATATCATAGCAATCTTTATTTTGATGTTCAATGTAAAGATTTTGATGGCTTATATGAAGAAAATACTAGCGATAGAGTTTATAATCTTTTATTAATAGGATTTTTTTCTTTTTCTTTGTTGGTTGTTTTTATGTATTTTTCGGTATTAAAATCTTTAGAACCTTTAAAAAAATTAAGAAGGCAAGTTGCTAAAGTTGCAAATGGGGAGCAACCTGATTTTTTAGATTATCAAGAAGATGAAGTAGGAAAAATCGCCTTTGAATTTCAAAAAGCTTTTAAAAAAAATCAAGAATTAATCCAATCAAGACAACTTTTCCTAAGAACAATCATGCATGAGTTAAAAACCCCTATAGGAAAAGGGAGAATTATTTCTGAAATGATCAAAGAAGACAGACAAAAAGAAAGACTTATCGCTATATTTTTACGTATGGATTCTTTGATCAATGAATTTGCCAAAATCGAAAATTTATTTTCAAAAAACTACAACTTACACTTTAAACCTAGTCGTTTTAGCACTATACTTGAGGAAGCTAAAGAACACCTTATGAGAGATGATTTTAATAAAGTTGTAAAAGTCGATATCAGAGATGATGCTTTAATCAATGTTGATATGGAAATTTTCTCTGTAATTTTAAAAAATCTTATCGATAATGCCTTAAAATACTCAAACAATGGCACTTGTGAGCTTTTTTGTTGTAAAGAATGTTTTACCATTAAAAATCCAGGCAAGCCTTTAGCAGAGCCTATAGAACATTATCTTGAAGCTTTCGCAAGAGAAAAACACAATCAGGTCAAAGGTATGGGACTAGGACTTTATATAGTTTCAGAGGTATGTAAACTGCATAATTTTGATTTGATTTATTTTTATGATGATGGAAAGCATTGCTTTAAAATTTTCTTTGGAGATAAAGAAAAATAATGGCAAAAGGCCTAGAAAAATTCAACGAACTTGTTGAAAGTTTTGCAAATTTACCTACCATAGGGAAAAAAACCGCCATAAGGCTTGCTTATCACCTTTGCATAAATAATCAAATCGATGGTATGAAACTCGCACACAATATAGAAAATGCTATCCGCTTTATAAAACCTTGTGAGCAATGCGGTGCTTTAAGCGAAAATGAGCTTTGCGAAATTTGCAGTGATGAAGAAAGAAATAAAAACATTTTATGTATAGTTGAAAGTCCAAAAGATATACTAACGCTCGAAGAGAGTCAAAGTTACAATGGGCTATATTTTGTTTTAGATGAGTTAAATGAAGAAAAACTTGAAAAACTAAAGCAAATCATACTTAAGCTAAATATCTCTGAGCTCATTTTTGCATTGACACATAGCATTAATTCTGATGCAACTATCTTTTTTATAGAAGATAAATTTAAAGATTTAAACCTAACTTTTAGTAAAATCGCTCAAGGAATTCCAAGTGGTGTAAATTTAGAAAATGTGGATTTAATCTCTTTAAATAAAGCTATGAATTTTAGAACAAAAATTTAGAAATTTTTATAAGAAATATCGGCTAATTCTTGCAAAGAAAAATCCGCAATCTTTTCATAAATAAAACCTTCCTTGCTTAAAAAATCAAGTAAAGTTTTTTCCATGATTTTAGCCCCTTGTATAAGCTCATCTGAGAGCTTAAAACTCATCGCTTCAATACGCTTTGGCACACAAGCTAAGATGTGTGTTTTAGGCAAATCTCCTGCAAGTTCCATATATTGTAAGGTTTGAAGCATTTCTATTTCATGAGCACTTC
Organism: Campylobacter sp. BCW_6467; assembly: GCF_001762855.1. Taxonomy (NCBI): domain Bacteria; kingdom Pseudomonadati; phylum Campylobacterota; class Epsilonproteobacteria; order Campylobacterales; family Campylobacteraceae; genus Campylobacter; species Campylobacter sp. BCW_6467. The sequence continues at coordinate 83,051 of NZ_MJXP01000017.1, forward strand.
CACTCCAGCTAATTTTATTAGGCATAGCATCATAAGGAAAGAAAAATACATCTCCTATACTCGCATCTTGCGCTTCTATGCAGTCTAAAACGATAAGTCTATCGTACCTAGCGATGATATAGCTAAGTTGCAAAGCCAAAGTTCCACCATCAATAAAATCTAAAGTAAATTTAGGATGAGTAAATTTGTAGTTTTTTTCAAGTTGTTTGCAAAGATGAACGCCTAAGCCTTCATCTGCAAACATGATATTGCCTATTCCAAGGACTAAGAATTTCAATGCTTTTCTTCTTTTACAAATTTATATCCGCTAATAATAGCATCCATAGCACCATCTTTACCTTTTACTGCGTTAAAAATCGCCATGTAAATATGTACTGGTACAAAAATCATAATCACCCACATCAAAATTCTATGATAAGTTCTTACATCAGCCAAACCGCCCATTGCAGCTTCAAGTGGTCTTAAAATATGATATAAAAGCCCACCTAAGCCCTCATGGTAAGTATGAGTATAAAGAATAAGCCCTGTAAGAATGATACCTAGCATCACAAGATAAAAGAAAAAATAAGTTACAAATTGCAAAGGATTATAAACCCCTTTTAAATGTGGATGTTTTCCTAAGAAAATGTAAAATTTTACTTGTTCTATCCATAATTTGATATTAAAAATATCCCATGCACTTCTGCGTTCTTTTGCACTTACCTTATCGCAAAAAAACAAATACACCTTAAAAATAATACAAGCGATTAAAACAAAACCCACCGCTTGATGTACTAAACGGTATTTTGCTTGCATAAAATTTACAGGTTCGCCGTTACTAATAGGACTTTGAAACACATAAGAAAGATAATACCCTGTGCCAATAAGAATCACTATAGCAATAGCTCTTATCCAGTGTGTTAAACGCAAACCTATGCTAAATTCATATTCAGCTTTTCTTTGCAATTTTTCTTCTTTGTTTTGCATGAAAGCCTCCTTATAAATTGACATTCACTTTATATTCGCTTAGATTATTGCCCTTAGTATCCATTACATGCACCGCACAAGCAATACAAGGATCATAAGAGTGAATTTTTCTAATAATTTCAAGCGGTTGTTTTACATCAGCGATTTTAAGTCCTATCAAACATTGCTCATAACTTCCACCTACGCCATTTGCGTCTTTTGGACTTGCATTCCAAGTAGAAGGCACCACAGCTTGCCAGTTTTCAATGACGCCATTTTTAATTCTACACCAATGACTTAATGTTCCGCGTGGCACATGCCCCATATAGCGTCCTTTGTATTCTTTAGAATTATCGATCACATAAGGCGCGCAAGTACTCTGATCTACTTTTAAATTTTCAACTAAATTATTAAACGCTTTTAAAGCATTATTTGCAACGATTTTTGCCTCAATACAACGCGCAGCTGTTCTTCCAAGTGTGCTAAATACAGCATTTAAAGGAAGTCCTGTTTCTTTTAAGAACTCATCTACCACAGGAACAACATTTTGATTACCTTTGGCATAATTTACAACGATATTTGCTAAAGGTCCTACTTGCATAGGGTTTCCTTCATAGCGTGGAGCTTTAATCCAGCTATATTTACCCTTAGTATCAAACACTTTAGAATGAACATTATTTCCATGATGATCTACGCTTTCTCCATCTACAAGTCCTGTATAATTTGGATTTGTTTTGCCATCATAAGGATGTAAAGGTTCATTGTCTGCATACCAAGAATGAGTTGCCTCTTCAGTAATCTTATCTTCTTCTACTTCATAAACCTTGCTTAAATCTCCATTTTTGATAATACCACTTTCAAAAAGCCATTCATCTCTTCCGAGTTGGAATTCTTTAAAGGTGTAAAGATTATTTACCCCTATATCGTTTAAAACACTTGCTTCATGCGCATAAGCTTTTCCTGCCATCACAAGATCAGGATAATACGCACGATTAACAAAGTCTTGTACTTCTTGGAATTTAACCATATATTCACCCATTCTTGCAGGATCAAGTAAATCCATAACGCAAGTTACACCACCAACAGTTAAGCTTTGTGGATGTGGATTTTTAGCTCCAAAAATCGCCATACATTGAGCAATGATTCTTTGGATTCTTAAACATTCTAAATAGTGAGAAAGAACGATTAAATTTTGCTCAGGACTTAAACGATAAGTTGGGTGACCATAGTACGCATTAGCAAAAGGTCCTAAATTTCCTTTATCTACGAAAGTTTTAAGTCTTTGTTGCACTTCAAGAAGTTTATCTGCACCTGTTGCATAAGGATTTGGAGTGTATTTAAAAGCTTCATCGCTTGCTTTTTTAACATCAGCACTTAAAGCACTTACCACATCAGCCCAATCAAGCCCATGAAGTTGATAAAAATGTACAATATGATCGTGTAAGAATAAAGCCGCATTCATTAAAGTTCTTGTTAAAAGGGCATTTAAAGGCGGAGTAATACCTAAAGCATTTTCAACAGCAACTATACCTGCTTTATAATGTGAAAAAGTGCAAACTCCACAAATTCTTTGTGTCATAAAACCCGCATCTCTTGGATCACGCCCTTTTACTATGGTTTCAATACCACGCCACAAAGTAGAGCCAGCATAAGCTTCTTTTACCACATTGTTATCATCAACAACAACTTCAACTCTTAAATGCCCTTCAATTCTTGTAATAGGATCTACGATTATTTTTTGACTCATTTTTATTCCTTATCTTTTTGCATGGAAGATATAACTGCGTGCGCTGCTATAGCAACGCCTGTGAGCGTAAGCACGCCTATGCCGATTTTATCTGAAACACTATCCGCGCCCAAACCAAAAACAGTATCAAATTTACGACTAGCCATAGGCTCTTCAAAAGGTCCCATAGTATCCCAAAAATCGGGCTCAGAACAACCTATACAACCATGCCCTGCTTGAATAGGCCAAGAAGTGTGCTGGTTAAATCTCTCTCTTGAACAGTTATTGAAAGTATAAGGCCCTTTACAGCCTACTTTATAAAGACAAAAACCTTGTTTTGCTCCTTCATCTCCAAAGGCATGCACAAATTCACCCGCATCAAAATGTCCGCGTCTTTCACAAAGATCATGAATTCTTAAGCCATAAGCCCATTTTGGCCTATTATATACATCAAGTGCTGGTAACTCACCAAATAATAAATAATGAAGCACATTACCCACTATATTTTTTTCACTTGGAGGACAGCCGGGAACATTGATCACAGTTTTGCTTGTTACTTTGCTTAAAGGCTGCGCATTACTAGGATTTGGTCTTGCTGCTTGGATTCCTCCAAAGCTAGAACAGGTTCCTATAGCAAAAATAGCCAAAGCATTTTCACTTGCCATTTTTGAAAGCTCATAGCCTGTTTTTCCATGTGCACCTATGGTTAAAAAATGCTCTGTATCACCCATAGGGATACCACCTTCAACCATTAAAATGTATTTATTTTTATGCTTTTGAATGGCACTTTCTAAATTTTCTTCAGCTTGCCAACCTGCTGCAGCCATCACTGTTTCGTGATATTCTAAAGAAATATAATCAAAAATCAAACTATCAATCGTTGGAGTATCACTTCTTAACAAACTCTCACTACAGCCTGTACACTCAGCCATATGAAGCCACACAACAGGAAGTCTATCAGCAAGCTCAGCAGCTTTTGCTACCATAGGAGTAAAACTCGCTGGTAAAGCCAAAAATGCCGTCATAGCACCTGCCCATTTCATAAAATCCCTTCTAGAAAAACCTGACTTTTCTAATGCTTTTGCAATGCTATCATTGTCTTTTAAAGAAGGAAGCTTTTCAAGAGCCGATAAACGCGACTCTATTTGATGATAATCAATCATTATATTTCCTTTATAACATGAAATTTATTCTCTATAATAATAAAATAAAGGAAGTTAAAATAAAATTAAAAACTTACTCTCATAAGCAAATATTAGTATCAATCTTAATTAAAGTTTAATCATAAACCTTTTTTGAGTTTGCGAATCAAAAATCTTGCAGGGTGAATAGCGTGGATGTATTTTTTTTCTAAACACAAGGGTTCATTATTTATCAATGCACACAAATACCTTGCCGCTAAAACACTTGTGCTAAAACCCCTTGATCCATGAGCAAAATTAAAATACAAATTACAAGACATTTTAGCTGGTTTTTGCTCCTTGTTTTTTGTCCATAATAAAGCTTTATATTCTTCTTTATAAAACACTTCATCATAAGCATTTCCAACTATCATAAAGCGATCGCTCGAATAAGATCTAAAACCTACCTTAGAACCTATGATTTCTAATTTTGTATTTTTATCTATAAATTCGGCTATATTTTCTATATTTTGTTTATCATCTTCTTCTTTTGATTCTAAACTTGTATCAAGCCTATCATAACTTGCTCCAATCACTTGCAAATCATCTTTTATAGGGCAAATATAAGCCTTAGAAGATAAAGGAAATGGAGAGTCTAAAAAAGGTTTTAGATGTGTAACTTGACCTCTTACTTTGCTTAATTTCATCTCATCATAAAAAACAAAATCTTTTGTATCTGCACCCATAGCATAAATCAAAACCGCATAATCACTTTTAACAATATCATTTTTAAATTTTAAAGTAAAACATTCATTTTCAAATTTATAAGCTTGAAATTCATGATTAAAATATATACAAGCTTTACTTTTTTCAAAAAGATTTTTAACCAAATTTTTTGGAAAAATCACTCCACCCTCTTCTAAAAAAGCTTGATTTTTTGAAATTTTAAACAAAACATTTTCTCTTTGTGTGTCAAATCTTTCTTGCATCAAATCATTATGTGCAAACTCCACCACACCCTTAAATTCTAAATCTAAAATTTGTCTATAAAAACGGCTTGCTTCTATAAAAGAAAGCTCTGAAAATTCCCCTAAATTTACCTTAGGCTTTAAGATTAAAGAGCTTAAAATTCCACTTTCATTTCCACTTGCACCCTTGCCTAGTTCTAAATGTTTTTCAAAAACATCTATTTCAAAACCCCTTAAACTAAGCTCATAAGCTAGAACAGCACTTGATATACCCGCACCAATAATAGCTACTTTTTTATTTTTTAAAGATGAAAATGTTCTTGAAAAATACGCTTCTTTATCTTTAAACTCAAGCTCATTTTCCAAATAAGCTTTAATCATTTCTCTTTTTCTAAAACCTTTGGTTTTTTCTACTCTAAAGCCATATTTTTTTAAATTTTTTTGCAAAAAACTTGCCGAAGAAAAGGTGCAAATTTGTGTATTTTTTTTAGAAAGTCTTGCCACTTCAAAAATTAAATTTTCATCAAACATTTGCGAGTTTTTATTTGGAGAAAATCCATCTAAATACCAAATATCAGCTTTAAAATCCAATTCTTTTAAAATAGCAATATCTTCAAAAACAAGGTCTAAAAAACAATCTTCAAAATAAAAACGATAAATCCCTTCTTTAGCCTTAGGATAAAATTTTAAAAATTGCTCTAAAAGCTCTTTAAACTCTTCATAAAATCCTAGTTTTTGGTAAATTTCTCTTAATTGTTCTTTTTCAATATAAAAAGCTTCTATACTGATATAAAAAAGTTTTTTAGGACGCTTAAAAGGAGTGGTTTCTAAAAAGCGTTTCAAAGTAAGAAAAAAATTTAAACCTATGCCAAAACCACTCTCTGCGATAATGAAATTTTCTTGATTTTTCCATTCAAAAGAATGAGTGTAAACAAATTTGCTTTCATTTAAGCCATCTTTGGAATTAAAATAAAAATCATCAAAATCCAAAGAAAAAGGAGTATTATCCTTAAAAATTAGCTTAGCTTTTTTCATCGGTTGTTATAAAAATAACTCTCAACTCCATCAGCAATACCCTTAACCAATAAATCTTGAAAAACTTTATTGGCGATTCTTTTACCTTCATTTGGATGTGTAATATAGCCAATTTCAATCAAAATTGCAGGCATTTGCGCACCCACTAAAACCCAAAAAGGTGCTTCTCTTACACCGCCGTCTACAATTTTATACTTTTTGCGTGTTTGAATGAGTATATTTTTTTGTACATCAATGGCTAGTTTATTTGAAGCAACGATTTTTTCACGATTTAAGAAATTTAAAATACTTTGTTTTGAGAAATAATTAATCTCTTCAAAATCCCCTTTATTTTCTTTTTCTGCTGCTTTTTTACTTCTTTCGCTTCTTGCAGGACTTAAAAAGAAAGTTTCCACGCCTTCGCTACTTTTGGCCTTGGCAGCATTGGGTGCTGCATTAGCATGTATAGAGATAAACAAATCCGCTCTTTTATCATTAGCATATTTAGTTCTATCGCGAAGATTGATAAATTTATCCGAACTTCTAGTGTAAAGCACTTTATAACCGCGTTTTTTAAGTTCATTTCCAAGTTTTAAAGCCGCGCTTAAAACTATATCTTTTTCTTTTAAACTTCCTTTTTTATCACTTAGAGCACCGCTATCTTTTCCACCATGCCCCGCATCGATAACTATAAGTTTTCCTGATTTGTATCTCGTACTTAAGGTTTTATTAAAGCTTTGAGTTGCTTTTTTATCTACACTTTGACTTGAAGTTTGCGCATGAAAACCTAAAGTGAGATTTTTATTATCCAACTTTTTTAAAAGTTTAAATTCTTTAGGAGCACTCAAAACCACACGAACAATTTTTGGATTATATTGCGTAACGACAATTGTATTTTGTCCAAAGGTAAAGCTTTTTCTATTACCTTCTAACACACCTTTAAAACTTACAATATATCGGAATTTTTGATCTTTGGTTTCAAATATTGCTATTTCTTTTTCATCCAAATCATCGCTCAAATTTAACACCACAGCGTTAGAAATTTTATCCACATCTAAAACATATAAAGGTCCTTGATCTTCTTTTTCGTTATTGGTTTTTTTATCTTGTTTTTTTATTTCTAAAACTTTGGTTTTAATTTCTGTTTTTTGATCTTGCTTTTTCTCTGAAATTTTACTAACTTGCTCAGTCTTTTTTTGGCTAGTAATTTCTTTTGAAAAAATTATTTTTTCTTCTTTAAAAGATATTTCAATAGGAATTTTTTCTTTAGCATAAACCACTATGCGTATGGTTTTGGGATTAAATTGTGAAATCACTAAACGATAGTCATCAAATTTAAACTCTTTTTTACCTCCTTCTAAAACCCCATCAAAATCACTAATAAAACGATAGTTTCCTTTTTCATCTAAAGCAAAACTTTTTAATTGATTCTTATCTAAATTTGTATTTAATTCAAGCTCTACACCTTGGCTTGTTTTACTTGACTTTAAAACATAAATTTTATCATCACTTTTTGTTTTAGAAACGATACTACTCTTTGGCTCTTGTGAAGTTTTAGAATCTATTTTTTCTATATTTTTTATTTGTTCATTAGGTGATTTTTTTTCACTTTTTTGAACTGTTTTTACAGGTTTAAAAGTTGATTTTTCAGTATCTTGAGAAATATTTTGAACCTTAATATCTTTAATAACAGCCTTTCTTAAAGCATTGATACTTGCTTCACTTATACCACTTTCTTTTAACTCATTAGCATATGACTTGTCGTCTAAATTTAAAGTATTTGAACTGATGATCAATCTTTTTAAGATTTCAATTTTAGTTTTTTCATCTTCATTGATAACACTTTGTATATAAAGGCTTTTTAGCTGATGATGAAATTTTACTTGCACTTCGCTTTTAGAACTGATAAAATTTTTATCGAAATTTGCAAGTTCATTTTCATAAGCTCCAAAAAGAGTTGTGAAAACAAATACTAAAAATACAAAAATTTTAGCCATTATTCACCATTAACCAATTTTTCCATAAGTTCTTTAACGCTGATAAGTTTATCTAAACGATATCCATTTGCACCTGTAAAGAAAAGTCCTGTTTCTTTTTTACCTGACCACGCATCAAAAAGCCTATCTGCTATACAATAGCCTACTTTAGTCGCCTCTTTTCCGCGTCCACAAGGCGCTACACAATTGCTTATACAATTGATCTTTGGACCCATTCTTTTATCTACCAAATTTAAAAGATTGGTTCTAACTCCACGAGCAGGATAGCCCACAGGAGATTTAATAAGCTCTATATCTTCTTCTTTAGAAGCTAGCAAAACGCTTTTAAACTCTTCACTTGCATCACATTCAAAAGTTCCTATGAAACGCGTTCCCATTTGAACACCACTAGCTCCTAAAGAAATAGCGTTTTCTATATCTTTTTTATCCCAAATTCCACCTGCAGCAATCACAGGAAAAGATCCCCAATTTTTAGCCTCTTCTACCACAGGAGCGATTAATTTTTCTAGCTGATAATTTGGATCTAAGCACTGCTCATAAGTAAAACCTTGATGACCTCCACTTTTTGGCCCTTCTAAAACCACTGCATCAGGTAGGCGGTTGTAACGGCTTTGCCATCTTTTGCAAATAATTTTTAAAGCCTTTGCAGATGAAATAATAGGCACTAAAGCCACATCAGGAAAATCTACAGTAAATTCAGGTAAATTTGTAGGAAGTCCAGCGCCTGAAACAATCACATTAAAACCAACCTCACAAGCATCGCGTGCTATTCTTGCATAATCATTACTTGCACATAAGATATTACACCCCAAAGGTGCATCGCCACAAACTTTTCTTGCATTATTAATTAAAGCTTGCAAACCCTTGCGTGAGTAAAAATTTTCACTTCCATAAGGCTTAGCGTTTAATTCTTTACTCGCATACTTTCTTTCTTCATAATATCCTGTTCCCACAGAAGAAATGATCCCAAGTCCACCATTTAAAGAAACTGCAGAAGCTAATCTATCCCAGCTTATGCCTAGTCCCATTCCCCCTTGAAAAATGGGATATTTTATAGTATGTTTTCCTATTTGTAAGGGTTGTAAATTCATTCTTTTACCTTTAATTTTGCAAATTTTCTTTTACCTATTTGTAAGATGTATTCTCCTCGTTCTAAATGCATTTGCTCGTCGCTAACTTTTTGAGAATTTACACTTACTGCATTAGCACTGATGCTTCTTCTTGCCGCAGAAGTAGAACTTTCCAAACCACATTCAACCAAAGCCTTAGCAAGCCAAATTTTTCCTTGTATTTCAAACTCAGCCATATCACTTGGTAAAGCATTTTGAGAATGAATTCTATCAAATTCAGACTTAGCATTATTAGCCTCTTCTTTGGAGTGAAAACGCTCCGTAATCTCTAAAGCTAAATTTTCTTTAGCTTTTTTAGGATGTAAATTGCCTTGTTCTATATCTTTTTTTATTTGCGCGATTTCTTCTAGGCTTTTTTGACTTAAAAGTTCATAATATCTAAACATCAATTCATCGCTAATACTTAAAATTTTAGCATACATATCATTAGCTTTTTCTGTAACACCAATGTAATTATTTAAACTCTTACTCATTTTGTTTACACCATCTAAACCTTCGAGTAAAGGCATCATAATCACAGCTTGTTCTTTTCCTATGTTATAAACCCTTTGAAGCTGTCTTCCCATTAAAAGATTAAATTTTTGATCCGTTCCGCCCATTTCAATATCGCTTTTTAAAGCCACGCTATCATATCCTTGAAGTAAAGGATACAAAAACTCGCAAATCGAAATAGGGCTTTGCTCTTTAAATCTCTTGGTAAAATCGTCACGCTCAAGCATTCTAGCTACACTAAAAGTTGAAGTAAGCTCTACTATACCCGCAGCTCCAAGTTCATTAAGCCAAGTAGAATTAAACTTAATCTGTGTTTTTTCTTTATCCAAAACCTTAAAAACCTGCGTTTCATAAGTTTTAGCATTGATTAAAACTTGCTCTTTATCCAGCTTTTTACGCGTTGCACTTTTTCCACTTGGATCGCCAATTTGTCCCGTAAAATCTCCAATCAAAAACTGCACAATAGCTCCATGTTTTTGCAAAAAAGCCATTTTTGTTAAAACCACACTATGGCCTAAATGTAAATCAGGCGCTGTAGGATCAAACCCTGCCTTTATAAAGAAATTTTCACCCTTTTCATAATAATTTTTAATTAAATTTTCTATTCTTTCTTCATCAATAAGCTCTGCACAGCCACGCTTAACTTCTGCTAATATTTTTTTTATATCCATAATAAACCTTTTTAACCTTCTTTATAAGCATCATTTAAAGATGTAAAATCTAAAATTTTACAACGAGATTTTAACCTATCCTTGACACTATCTGGATTGATATTATCAGGAATTTCCATTGTAATCTCAAAATAATCTACCGCCGAATTTAAATCACTTGATAAATTAATTGTTAATAGATTTATCTGCATTTTAGCTAAAAATGCCAAAAATTCCGCTAAAACACCTTTTTTATTTTCCAAAGAAAAAATCAATTTATAAGATTTAGGGATGTTAGAATCCCATTTTATAAATACCATATCTTGATTATTATCTATCATTTTATCAGCTCTATCGCAAAGCTTATGATGGACAATAGCGTTACCACCTTTAACAAAAGCTAAAACAGCATCACCTCTTTTTGGATGGCAGCAAAAATCAAAATCCACATTAGCAATTTTATGGTTACAATATAGAGTAAAATTTCCTATTTTTTGTTCTTTAATCTCATATTTATCAAACCAATATGACTTCTTGGCGTATTTTTTAAGACCATTAACTATATCTTTCAAATAAGCACTATCTGTTGCTACTTGTCTAATACGTCTGGCTAAATTTTCTTTTTCTATCCAAGTTTCAATTCTGTTTTTATCAACTCCAAAAATAAAACTTAACATATTAATAGAACTTGCTAGATTAATCTCTCTGATTTTTTGCTTACAAAATTCCCTTATACTTGCTTTTGCTTTTCCTGTTTTAACACTATCTATCCAAGAACAGCGATAAAATTTATCATTGCTAGTAACCACTCGCACAATATCGCCATTTTTAAGCTCAGTTAACAAAGGCACTTTAATACGATTTACATAAGCGCTTTTTGCATGAAGCCCTACTTTGGTATGCACTTCATAAGCAAAATCAAGAACCGTTGCACCACGAGGCAAAGTGAAAATTTCTCCCTTAGGAGAATAAACTGCAACATCTTCAACATAAAGACTATCTTTAGCATATTCATAAAGTTCAATAGCATTATAATCTTCTGCATTTTCAAGATTGTTTATACTTTGCATTGAAATATCTGTAAGCCAATCAAGACGAGGTGCAACCACGCTGCCATCTTCTTTATATTTCCAATGCGCTGCTATACCAAATTCCGCAATTTTATGCATATCAAAAGTTCGAATTTGTGCTTCTATAATACTTTTAGTATCAAAAAGTGTGGTATGTATGGTTTGATAACCATTTTGTTTAGGCAAGGCTATATAATCCTTAAAACGCGAAACCAAGGGATTAAAATGCGTATGTAAAATTCCCAAAGCCAAGTAACAATCACTTACTTTTTCAACCAAAATTCTTACCCCAAGTAAATCAAGAACTTCTTCAATACCAATGCCTTTTCTTTGCATTTTAAGATAAATAGAATAACTATGCTTAATGCGTTTTTGAATTTCAAAACTACCTTGTCTAAAGCCATTGCTCAAAAATAAAAGTTCGATTTTGGAAATAAATTCATTTAAACCTAATTGCATTTCTTGATTATTGGAATTGATATAATTGTCAATAAGCTTATACTCATCTGGCATAAGATATTTAAAACTAAGATCTTCCAAATAATTTTTTATGCTTGAAATACCAAGTCTATGAGCTATTGGGGCATATACAACTAAAGTTTCTTCGCTGATTCTTTTTTGCTTATCTTCTCTTAGAATATCAAGAGTAAGCATATTATGCAACCTATCGCATAACTTCACAATCAAAACCCCAACATCTTCAATACTTGCTAAAAGCATATTTCTGAAAGTCAAGGCTGATTTAGTTAAACTTTTTTTAGATTTTGATGAAATGAGATTATCTTCTCTAATTTCTATAATTTTAGTAAGTCCTAAAACAAGTTTTAAAACCTCAGAACCAAACTGCTCTCTAAGTTCTTCTTCGGTGCAGTTTGTATCTTCGATCACATCATGCAATAAAGCAGCTAAAATATTGCTTTTATTTTCACTTAAAAATCCAACCAGTGTTGCTACTAAAATAGGATGTACCGCATAAGGCTCTCCACTTTTTCTAAACTGCCCTTCATGGCAAAATATACAGTAATCTACTGCTTTTTCAAGAATGGCATCATGGCCACAAATTTCGAAAAGCAAAGCCTTAGCAGCTTCTAAATCTTTACAATTTTTTACATTATCGATTAATTGTTCAAGTAATAATTCTTCATCGATTGGTTTCAACTAAACCCTCTAAAGTGATTTTATTTTCTGCAATTTCATATAAAGCTATATCTGCAAGTTTATTTTTATTTTTATCAAAATCCACTAAAGGAGTCGCACCATTTGCTAATTGCTCTGCTCTTTTTGCCACCACTAAAGAAAGACGATATCTATCATTGCCCATTTTTTCCAAAGCTTTTGCCGCTACTTCTTCTATTCTTTTATCCATAATTTTCTCCTTAATTATTTTTAACGATTGAACAAAGGCTAGTATCACCTTGTATAATTTTAAGCAAATTACCCTCTTCAAACATATTACAAACCACTATAGGAAGTTTGTTGTCTTTAGCTAAAGCTATCGCTGTATCATCCATCACTTTAATATTATCTTGCATAGCCTCATCATAACTTAAAGTATTTAAAAATACTGCATCATCAAATTTTTTTGGATCTTTATCATAAACTCCATTAACTTTTGTAGCTTTTATTACCATATCTGCATCAATTTCTACAGCTCTTAAAATAGCTGTTGTATCTGTAGTAAAATAAGGATTTCCAGTGCCTGCAGCAAAAACCACAACACGACCCTTTTCTAAGTGTCTTTGTGCTCTTCTCATAATATAAGTTTCACAAAATGCTTCCATCTGAATAGCACTTTGAACCCTCACTTCAAGCCCAGAGCTTTCCAAGGCTTCTTGAATGGCAATAGCATTGATAACTGTAGCAAGCATTCCCATATGATCTCCACTTGTCCTTTTAATCAATCCGCCCTTAGCAGCACTTACTCCGCGAATAATATTACCACCGCCTATAACTATGCCTACTTCTATTTGATTTTTTATAAGTTCTTTAATCTCTGAAGCTATGAATTTTAAAATAGAATTTTCTATACCAAAGCCATTTTCACCTGCTAAAGCCTCTCCTGAAAATTTTACTAAAACTCTTTTTCTCTCTTGCATTATTTCTCCTTATTTAACTTGAAATTATATTTTAAATTCCATTAAATTTAGCTAATTTAAGCTAATGAGTTCCAAAGGATTGATATGAAAATTTTTTTGAGTTACTTCAAAAGTAAGATCATTTTTTATTCTACCCACTACGGCACCTTTTTTGATATTCTTACCAACTTTAATATTAGGAGCAATCTTATCTAAATGTGCGTATATTGTATGTATGCCATTATCATGTTCAACAATAACAACTCGAGCTAACATACTAGTATCTTTGGCAAAAACTATTTTTCCATCTAGCACATTTTTAACAACTGCATCGCTTTTATTGCTTCTTAAAACTACATTCTCGTTAAAAATTTTAAGATTGTAAACAGGATCAACATAATTTCCAAATTTTTGCTTCACAGTAAAAGAATCCAATGGAGCTATGGTTTTTTTTCCTGTGTAACGCTTGACTGAACTTCCTTGATAGCTTGAACCTAATTGCCTTATTTGTTGATTATTTTTTACTATTTTAGTATCATTTTTGTTTGAATTTGCATCTTCTTTATCATTAATAATTTTTAATTGATTTAATGTTTTTCTAAGCTCTTCTTGCTGAGCTTGCAAATCATCGAGTTTTTTTGCATATATAGCTCGATCTGTTTTTTGTTTATTAATTTCGCTAATTTGTTTTTGTTTTAAACTTTGAAGCTTGGCTAATTGAGCGTTGTAATCCTTAAGACTTTCATTGATTTTCTTAATCTGAGCTTGTTTATCATCAATAAGCCTGCTTACTCCCTCATAATCTTTAGAAATTTTAAAAATTTCTTCATTTAAAACTTTGTTTAAACTTCCTAAAATTTCAAAAGCCATAAAACTTTCTTCACTTTCAATATAGCCTTGAGGGATAGGTAAATCATAAGCAAAATCTTTAGCCATTAAAGATATAAGCTTACCTTCCATATTTGATTTACTTTTAAGCAAATCTTCATTTTGGCTTGTAAGGGTGTTTAACTCTTGATTTTGAGCCTTAGCACTTGCTTCAAGCTTAGAAGTTTGTGAATTTAAGCTTTCAATTTGCAAACTTAAATCTTTCAAACTTTTTTCACCATTTAAAATATCACTAGCCAAATCTTCAAGTTTTTTATTTAGCTGTTCTTGTATGCGTTTATTTTCTTCTAAACTTTTTGTTTTTTCATTTATAGCGTTTGCTAAACTTATATCAACAAATAAAAAAAAACAAAAAAAGATAAGAATATTTTTTCTCATCTTTTAACCTTAAACATAACCGTATTTACACACAACAAGCAAATAAACAAAGTAGCTAAAAAAATTAAAGTCAAATGTAAAATAAAATTAATAGGTGGAAAAATAATATCTACAGCCTTTAAACTTTCTTGGATAATAGAAAGATCAAAAATTTGCGTAAAAAAGGCAAGTAAAATAACAAAAGCAATAAAACAATCAACCACAACCACCTTATAAAGCATAAAAGATCTAAACCAAAACGGAGCTCCAAATAAACACATAATTTCAATACGATCGGTATGTTCATAAAGCCAAATTCTCATCTGTTTTAAAAACAAAACAAAGGCAAGCAAAATAATGATAAATAAAAACAACCAAAAAACAAATTTCATCAAAATAAGCAAAGAGTATATCTTATCATGGGTTTTAGAAAAAGTTTCAACCTTGCTAACACCTACAATATTTAAAAGTTGATTTTTAATTGAATTTAGTTCATTTTGATCAGGCAAAGAATTTAATTTTAAAGTATAAAATTTTGGCAGAGAATCTTTTAAAACTTTCAAATTCTTTTCAGAAACATCATTTTTCAAACGATCGATTAAATCCTTAGGATCTAAAGATTCAAGTCCAGCAAAAAATGGTACTTTTGTTTTTACCACATTCTGATCAAGTTCAGTTTTACTGACAACTATAATATTATAATCTTTATTAACAAGTTCTTCATAATGTTTTAAAGTTGCATTTGTAATCAAAATAAACTCAAAAGCAAACATCATAAACAATAAAGATAAAATTAAAGATAAATGTGTTTTAAAAAATTTCATTCATTTTTCCATTTTCTATATTAAAACGACGATAATCCACTCTTAAATTGCTAGGAATTCTATGTGTTACCACTATAACACAAGTTCCTAAAAGTTCTCTAGCAGACTTTAAAAGAGTCCATATAATATCAGAAGAATACTCGTCCAAATTTCCCGTTGGCTCATCGCAAAGCAAAAGCTTTGGATTATGAGCTAAAGCCCTAGCCATAGCGACGCGTTGTTGCTCACCACCACTAAGTTGATTAGGCAATTTATCTGCTTTAAAAGTTAAATTTACATGCTTTAAAAGCTTAGCAGCTTGATCATGGCATACTTTTTTACTATAACCTTTAATCATTAAAGGCAACATAACATTTTTTTCAACACTATATTCTTGTACAAGTTTATAATCTTGAAAAATAATCCCTATTCTTTGACGCAATTTTAAAAGTTCTAAATTTCCAATTTTATTCATCAAAGATCCACATACTTCAAGCTTACCAGAAATAGGTTCTAAATCTCCATAAAAAGACTTTAAAAGCGTACTCTTACCACTCCCACTTTTACCCGTAATAAAAACAAAATCATCATCCTTAAAAGCAAAACTCGCTTCTTTAATAACTAGTTCATCATAACCTAAAGTAAGTTTATTTGCTTGGATTAAATTAGGCATCCTTTTTCCTTAATTTCCCTTTTTAAATTTTTAAATTATGCTTTATTTTTGCTTAATCTTCAAGAAAAATTATATTTTAAACTGAACTTTTAAAATTTCTTTTAATTCATTTATCGCTTTAATATTTTCTTGAATTTTAAATGGTTCTTTAAAAGCAAAATTAATCGTTTTATCAAGATGTAAATAACAATGTTCAGGCTTATTAAAAGCTCCAAAAGCAACCTTTAAAAGCAAATTCTCATCTTGTTTATAGATGCTTTCAAAATGCAAGAAAAAATCATCTTTTTTTATAGTAATATTTTTAAAGTTCTGCTCTATTTTTTTTAAATCCTCTTTAGAAAATTCAACTGATGAGAGATTAAATTCATTTAACTCATAGTTTTTACATTCTTGGTTAAAATTCCACACCCAAAGATCATATATATTTTTTTCTTGCTTTTTCCATCTATCTTCATATTTGCTTGAAATTTCTAAATTTTCATTTTTTCTAAGACTAAATTTTGGAGCAGGAAAAGTCAAAAATTGCTTTAAAGTAAAATTAAAATACTCAAAACTATCTGTTCTAAGTTCAAAACGACCATTTTGAACTAAAACCCTAGCACATTCTTTGCAAAAATCCTTCCCAATAACTCGCCTATGAGGCTTTTTGTCCCAAGGAACAGGAAAATGTAAAAAAATTTTTTCAACTGATTTTGATTTTAATACACTCAATAACAATCTCGCATCACTTTGGATTAGCAAAATATTATTTACATTTTGTGCCTTAGCAAGTTTAGCTACTTGAGTTAAAGCTGGATTGTAAATTTCCACCCCTAAAATTAAAACATTCGGATTTTCTTTTGCTTGATAAAGCAAATGTCTTCCTGATCCAAAGCCTATTTCTATATAAATTTTACCTTGAAGTCTAGATAAAAGTTCATCAAAGCTATCAACAATAAATGGTGTTTTTTCAATTAAAGCATTGTTTTTAAGTCCAAAAGCTTCATTGATAATATCCTCACAAAAACCTTCTTTAAAGATTTTTAAAGCCTTTTGTAGATAACCTATTTTAGAAGGTTTTATATGTTTATCGCCTTTAATCACAAAACCATTTTGTGTTTTTTTAATCTGCAGAAAAAAACTCTCTTCTTGAACCTTTGTATAAATAAGACTAACATTATCATTCTTAGCAAACCAAAGAAATTCAACATCATCCTTGCTATAAGGCAGATTCATTTCTTTGATCTTTTTGCTTCTAAAATTTGGCACTACTGAGCCGCCTTAACTTTGCTTGAAGGTTCTGAACGAAGCCCAGCCGAATCAATAGCAATAACTTCATAACTATATTCCACCCCTGGTAAAGCTTTTACATCTTTTAATCGCTTTTCTTTAATGCCTTTAAAAACTGCATTTTGCTCTCCACCATAGCGTCTTACTTCATATTCAACAGCTCTAGTATCATTATCACTCCATTCTAAATTTATCCCTTCGCTTGTGCTTTGAGCCAAAATAATACTAGGAGCCAAAGGATTATCTAAAGTTCTACCCTCTACACCATCTTTTGGCATAGGACTTTCAAGACCATCTTTATCCACTATTGTTACTTTATAATACTTGCTTTTACCTGCTCCTTCTACTATATCCTCATAAGAATTTTTATCAGTCTTTGCCAAAACACTAAAAGGAAGGAAGCTTGAGCTCGTAGAATAAACTTTATAATAAGAAAAATCTTCATATGTAGGAGCATCCCAAGTTAAAATGATTTTATTAGAACCATCTGTGCTAGCACTTAAATGCTCAACTTGAGGGGGTAAAGCCTTGCTTGTAGAACTTACAACTTGACTTGGCTCACTCTTTATCCCATTAAAACTCACAGCAATAATTCTATAACTTGAATTTTCATTAGGTTTTAAATCACTATCGATGTATTCAGCGTTTAAGCGATTTTTTACTTCTGCAATTTTTTTAAATTCTTTATCATCACCTTTAGTTCTTTCAATAATATAAGAATCAACCCTAAAATCAGGATGCGGACGCCAAATAAGTTTAATACGATTAGGCAAATTGGTCACAGCTTGAATAAAAGGAACAGCTTCAAGTCTTGGAGCTGTGCTCACTTCTATAACCTTGCCATCTTCTGAAATTTGTCCTTGCTCATTAAAGCTTTTCATCATATAACGATACTTAGTACCAGGCTCTAATTTAGTATCTACATAATGAGTTTGAAACTTATCTTTAATAGTGCCTACAAGTTTAAAATCAGGATTTTCATCACTAGAACGATACAAATAAAATCCTTTGATATTTTCATTATATAAAGGCTCCCATTCAAAAGCAATATTACTCATATCACTAAGACTTTTTAAACTTTCAACCTTTGGTAAGCTTTCATTTACGGCAGGCTCTTTACTTGAAGCTAGCGAATTCATTTGCGAAACACTACAAGCGCTAAGCAAAAGAGTTAAAAAACTCAAGTAAAAACTCAAGCGAAATCTTTTCATCATTCTCTCCTAAATTAATTTGTTCAAACATAATGTTTTTAAAATCTTCCATCAAAGGTGCTTTAACAAAAATTTGCTCTTTAGTTTTTGGATGGATAAAATACAAAAAATAGGCATGCAACATTATCCTACAATCATACTTACCCTTATAACCATACAAACTATCGCCCAAAATATGGCGATTTAAACTAGCCAAATGCGCTCTAATTTGATGAGTTCTTCCTGTAAAAAGCTTAGCAGCCATCAGAGTTAAATTTTCAGTTTTTACTACATTTATGAAAGCTGATTTTGCATTTTTACTGAATTTATTTTCCTTATCTATGGCTATTTTTTTAATAGCATTAGAAGGCGAACGCATTAAAAATTTTTCTACTATAATTTTATCTTCTTTTAGTGGCAAATCAATTAACGCAAGATAAATTCTTCCCATGCTTTTATCTGCAAGCTGTTCGCTTAATCTTTGGTGGGTGAAATTATTTTTCGCTATTAGTATAGCTCCGCTTGTATCTTTATCTAATCTATGAACAAGACCAGCTCTTATCTCTCCTCCTAAATTTGATAAAGTATATTTTTTTTCTATTAACCAATCCACTAAAGTGGCATTTTTAACACTACTTGCTCCATGAACGACTAAATTTGAAGGTTTATTTAAAACAAGCAAATCTTCATCTTCGTATAACACATCAATATCAAAATCCACTTCAAACTGAGGTTTTATCTCATCATAAAGCTTTAAGCTTGCAATAGAAATGATATCACCATTTTTAAGCTTAAATGAATTTTTATCTTGAATTTTATCATTAACCTGTACGCAATCTTTTTCTATAAGTAAAGCAACTTGATTGCGACTTTGGTTTAATTTTTTAGCCAAAAACACATCAAGCCTTGAATTTTCATCTACTAAAAAAGTTTGCATTTTTTCCTTGGAGGTTTTGATAAATTTAAAATCTTAGTTTATAATTATAGCTTTATATTACTAACTGAAGGCAAATTTTGTTTAGATTAGATAGAAGAATTTTAACTCATTTTGACTATATGCAACCCATTTTATTTTTACCTATAATTCTTATTTCATTTTTCTTGATCTTTGAAGCTAATCCTTTTTTAGCAGAAAAACAGTTTGTTTATGCCTGTGTGGGATTGTTTGCTTTTATGGTTTTTTTCTTCTTTCCCATAAGGAAATTTATTTGGATTATTCCTGTTGCTTATTGGATTAATATTTTTTTATTGCTAAGCGTAGATATTTTTGGGGTTGAAAAATTAGGTGCTAAAAGATGGCTTGAAATTCCTTTTACTCACTTTACTATACAACCTTCTGAAATTTTTAAACCTAGTTTTATTTTAATGCTTGCTTATCTTATTTATCAAAATCCTCCTCCAAAAAATGGATACAAACTTAAACAATTCATCAAACTTAGCTTTTACATCATCTTACCTTTTTTGCTAATTGCAAAAGAACCTGATTTAGGAAGTGCTATGGTTTTACTACTTGTTGGTTTTGGAGTTCTTTTTATCATGGGAGTTCATTATAAAATTTGGTTAAGTATTGTTATAGCTATAAGCATTAGTTCTCCTATTATTTATACACATCTTTTAAAGCCCTACCAAAAGCAAAGAATTCATGATTTTATTTCAGAAAAACCAAGTTATCAAGTAGCCCAATCAATGATAGCCATTGGAAATGGTGGTTTAACTGGAAAATCTCAAGATGAAGCTACGCAAACTCATTTTAAATTTTTACCTATTTCAACAAGTGATTTTATCTTCGCTTACATGATAGAAAGATTTGGATTTATTGGGGGTTTGACATTAATTATATTTTATATTTTACTTATTTTTCATCTACTTAGTTTAAATTATAAACTTAAAGATGATTATTTTACTAGAGTTGCTATTAATTGTGTTGCATTATTTATTTTTATTTATGCAGCAGTAAATATCTCAATGACTATAGGTTTTGCACCAGTAGTTGGAATCCCTTTGCCTTTTTTTAGTTATGGTGGAAGTTCTTTTACTATTTTTATGATTTTTTTTGGAATTTTACAGCATTTAATCACTTTTAGATATTTTTGGACGGATATAAAGGCTAAATAAAATATTTTTAAGCATTAATAAGATATAATTTTATCTTTTAATTCAACTTTAGGCGGATTTATAGCTCAGTTGGTTAGAGCAACCGGCTCATAACCGGTTGGTCGCAGGTTCGAGTCCTGCTAAATCCACCATTCTATTATAAGCTATAGACTCTCTCTTTAAAATAATAATTTTTAGTCCTTTAAATATTTCGGTCTTGTATAAAAAAATATGTGATGTGATTTTTTGAAAGATAAAGTGGTGGTTAGAGGCAGAATCGAACTGCCGACACGCAGATTTTCAGTCTGCTGCTCTACCGACTGAGCTATCCAACCACTTAGTTTGATGAAAGTAAAAATGTAATTATATCTTTTTTTCTTTAATTTAAGTTTAAATACAAAAATAAAATTTTATTTCCCTTAAAGTTTTAATAAGATAGAATACCCGCTTTAGATCATTATCAAATGGAAATTTTTTGAAACAATTTGGACTAGATAGACGAACTTTTAAAATTTTACTAGCTGGTTATATTATTATTGCATTGTTTGGGGCTTTATTGCTACATTCAAGCTGGGCACATACAACTCCTATTGATTTTTTAGATGCCTTTTTTACAAGCACATCTGCTGTTAGTATGACAGGATTAGCAGTTAAGAACACTGCGGTTGATTTTACCTTAGCAGGACAAATTATTATCTTGGCTTTGGTGCAAATTGGAGGCTTGGGATATATGGGTATAGGTTTGTTTGTTTATATACTCATACGCAAAAAAGTGGGATTTAGTGCAAGAAATTTACTAAAAGAGTCTTTATTTTATCCATCAATGGATGGTTTATTTAAATTTTTTAAAAAGGTTTTACTGTTCATTTTTACTATAGAATTGATAGGTGCTATACTTCTTACCATGCGTTTTGCCCTTGAAATGAATTTTAAGAAAGCTTTATGGTTTGGAATTTTTCATTCTATTAGCGCTTTTAATAATTCTGGGTTTACCATATTTGAACATGGACTTATAGCTTACAAACATGATATAGCAATTAATCTTATTATCACTTCTTTGATTATTATTGGAGGGCTTGGATATTTTGTTTTGGTTGAATTATACTTTTTTCAAAGAAAAAAATTGCAAAATTTAAGCCTACATACAAAAATGGTTGTTATTGCAAGTATTTTTCTTATTTTCTCTTCAACGCTTATTATTTTTGCTTTTGAATACTCAAATCCTCAAACTATAGGACATTTTTCATTTTTTGATAAAATTTTAAGCTCATATTTTATCGCTATTAATTACCGCACAGCAGGATTTAACACCTTAGATATGGGACATTTGCATGATGCGAGCTTATTTTTTGGATCATTGTTTATGGTTATTGGTGGTGCACCAGGAGGAACAGCTGGGGGTATGAAAGTAACAACTGTAATGGTTTTATTACTCTATGCTTATTGGAGTATCCGAGATGGAAGAGTTAGAATTTTTGGACATGAAATTCCAAGAGAAACTATATCTAAAGCTTTTATTATAGCTGTAGGTTCAGCTGTTTATATAGTAATAGCTGTTATTTTGCTTTCCTTGCTAGAGTCAAATTTTGATTTTATAGCCTTGCTTTTTGAAACTTCTTCAGCTTTTGCAACCGTAGGAATTTCAGTAGGAAATGGTGGAACTTTATCTTTATGCGCTTTGTTTAGTGATCCTAGCAAGGTGATTATCATCATTATGATGCTAAGTGGCAGGATAGGTGTTTTTGCTTTTTTACTCTCGGTATTCAAACAAGACAAAGCTATTCATTTAAAATTCCCTGAAGGAAAGGTTAATTTATAAAGGTAAAATCGTGAAAAATCTTAATTATGGAATTATAGGACTTGGAAAATTTGGCTCAGTTGTAGCAGATGAACTCATTGCTGGAGGTCATACTGTTATCGTTGCGGATAAAGATGAGGAAACTTTAAAAAGCATACAAAATCCTCCAAGCTATGCTTATATTTTAGATTCTACAAATATTTCAGCTCTAAAAGAAGCAGGCTTTCATGATGTTGAAGTTGTTATTGTTAGCATAGGAGAAAATGTTGAAAAATCAATCCTTACTCTTATGGCACTTAAAGATATAGGCGTTAAAAACATCATTGCTAAAGCAACCTCTAATATCCATGGTCAAATTCTTTCTAAGTTAGGCGCAACAAAGGTTATTTATCCTGAAAAAGAAAGCGCTAAAAGACTAGTAAAAGAATTTTTAACCAAAGATGCCGATTATGAAGTTTTTGATCTTTCAGCAAATACTATACGAGCTATTAAGATCAATATAGATGAAAAATTAGCAGGAAATTCTTTAAAACATGTAGCACAAAATATGAAAGTGATTTCTTATAAAAAATTAAATAGCGACTGGGAAATACTACCTGATTTAGAAACCACAACAGTTTATAGTGGAGATGTTGTAATACTTCTTGGAACAGTTAAAGAACTTAGAGAATTTGAATACTAAGTAAGATTTAAAGCCTTGCAAGCCTTTACAAAACGCTTTAAGGCTGTTTTTTCTTTAGTAGAAATTTTATGATATATAACTTCATCTAAATAATATCTAACATCTTTTACATCCAAATCCCTTGTTTTGGCATAATTTTGCAGTATATAATAAGGAATTTTAATCTTTGTTTTTGAAAATTTTTTCAAAATTTGTTTATATAAAGCTTTTTTTTGCACACAAGAAAATCTAGCAAAAACAAAAGGCAATCCTGTTTTTTCGTGCCATTTTGCACATAAATCGATATATTTAGAAGGATCTTTTAGATAAAGCTTTAAAGCCTTGTCACCTATAATTACTTTTCCATCTTGTTTTAATACTTTAGCTAAAGCATTTGAAGTTGCTGAACTTGGATCTTTAGCATTTGATGTATTTTTTTCTACTAAAACACTTAAAACTCTTTTATTAGCACAGATACCCAAATCTAAATTTTTATATTTTTTTCTAGCACTTTCTATGCTTGAAATGATAGCTGCATCAATTCTTCTATAAAATAAATCTTTATTTAGCTTACTTGGAACTCCTTTTTTATACTCCATGCTTGCTTTATAACCATTAGGTAAGGGATATTTCTTAAGATATATATGTAAAGGCAAAAGATTAATATAATCAATTTTTCCAAAAATCATCTCTTTTAAAGAGTGTTAAACACTCTATCTCCTGCATCTCCAAGTCCTGGTATAATATAACCTTTTTCATTTAAACCTTCATCAATACAAGCCACAAAAACTTCTACATCATCATGCATTTGGCTAAATTTTTGCAAACCTTGTGGAGTAGCAAGTATGGATATAAATTTTATTTTTTTAACTCCTTGGCTTTTTAAAAAATTACAAGCCTCTATAGCAGTTCCACCTGTAGCAAACATAGGATCTATGACAATAGCGGTGCGTTGTTTTGCATCTTTGGGAAGTTTTTGAAAATAAAAATCCGCCTTTAAAGTTTCTTCATTTCTTACAAATCCCAAAAATCCAACACTTGCATCAGGAATCATCTTAAAAACACTTTCAAGCATTCCTAATGCAGCTCTTAAAATAGGGCAAATCATAATTTTTTCATCAAGTTTTTTTACTGTAGTTTTTTGTATAGGTGTTGAAATTTCAATTTCTTTTAAAGAAAAATCTTTACTCGCTTCAAAAAGCAAAAAAGATGAAATTTCATCGATTAACATGCGAAATTGAAAGGGCTTTGTCTCTTTAGCCCTTAAAATTCCTAATTTATGTTCGATCAATGGATGATTGATACAATGAATATTTTTCATTTTAAGCTTTCAAAATAAGCTTTCTCGTTAAAATTTTTCACCTTAGCCACACCATCTTTTACCGCAGCTGCTGCTACAGCTGTACTTACTGCAGCTTTTACTCTTTCATCAAAAGGTTTTGGTATAACATATTCTCTTCCAAATTCTAAAGCGCTTAAATTATAAGCCTTTTTAACCGCATCACTTACAGGAAGTTTTGCAAGATCTGCTAATGCTTTAGCAGCAGCTACTTTCATATTTTCAGTGATTTTACTTGCACGCACATCTAAAGCCCCACGGAAAATAAAAGGAAAACCTAAAACATTATTGATTTGATTTGGATAATCACTTCTTCCTGTTCCTACAATCGCATCTTTTCTAAGTCTAGCCACATCTTCAGGCATCACTTCAGGGATAGGATTTGCCAAAGCAAAAATTACAGGATCTTTTGCCATACTTAAAACCATTTCATCATCAAGAATTTTTGGCGCACTAAGTCCTAGGAAAACATCAGCTCCTTTTAAAACTTCTTTTAAAGTCTTTTCCTTAGAATCAACAGCAAATTCAAGCTTTTGAGGAGTTAAGTCATTTCTATCCTTAGAAACAACACCTTTGCTATCTACTAAAATAATATTTTCGACCCCTAAATTTCTATACATCTTAGCACTTGCTATACCTGCGGCACCTGCGCCACTTACAACCACCTTAATGTCTTTAAATTTTTTACCGCTTATCTCCATAGCATTCATAAGTCCCGCAGTTGAAATAATAGCCGTTCCATGCTGATCATCATGCATTACAGGAATTCCTAAATCTTGCAAAGCCGCTTCAATTTCAAAACATTTTGGAGCAGCTATATCTTCTAAATTTATCCCACCCACAGTCGGAGCCAAAGCTTTGCAAAAATTTACAATCTCTTCCACACTATGAACATCAATTTCTATATCATAAGCATTAACATTTGCAAATTTTTTAAACAAACAAGCCTTACCTTCCATAACAGGTTTTGAAGCCTGTGCTCCTATGTTTCCAAGTCCTAAAACAGCAGAACCATCGCTAACTATAGCTACCAAATTAGCCTTATTTGTATAAGTATAAGCAAGCTCATTATCTTTAGCGATTTCAAGGCAAGGTTCTGCAACTCCTGGGCTATACGCCAAAGATAGATCATAACTTGTAGCCATCGGCTTACTTGGTACAATATCAATTTTCCCACCTAAATGGTATTTTAAAGCTTCTTCTTTTAAATTCATTTTATTTTCCTCTAACTTTTAAAAAAATTTTCTATTCTTTTTTTACACTCATCAACCCCTAAAAATTCTAATACTTCAAAAATACTAGGACTTACCGCACTCCCTGTTAAAGCTATGCGTATAGGCTGAGCCAAATCTTTTAACTTTGCTTCTTTTTTTTCTAAAAAATCATTTGTAAAATCTTCAAAATCTTTACCTGTTTTTTGATCTTTAAGTGTATTAGCAAATGCTTGGAGCAATTCTAAATTATTTTCGTTAACAAATTTTTGCACTGCATTTTCATCATAATTTTGCGGTGCATTAACTATGCTTTTTGCACCATTGATAATATCATGCAAGGTTTTTGCACGCTCTCTTAATAAATCAAGTAAAAATCCTGCCTTTTCATAAACAGATAAATCAAAGCCAAGATCTTTAAGCTGACGGTTAATCTCTTCAAAAGGTAGAGTTTTAATATAATGAGCATTAAGCCATTCAAGCTTTTTAGCATTATAACAAGATGCACTTTTATTGATATGATAAGGATCAAAAAGTTTTTTCAAATCTTCTAGTGAAAAAACCTCATCATCACCATGACTCCAACCTAAACGCACAAGAAAATTAAGTAAAGCTTGAGGTAAAATTCCCATTTCTTTGTATTCCATAACATCAGTTGCCCCATGTCTTTTTGAAAGCTTTTTACCATCTTCTCCATGTATCATAGCCACATGAAAAAATTTAGGAATTTTAAAGCCCAATGCCTCATAAAGCACAATTTGTTTAGGAGTATTTGAAAGATGATCATCCCCACGAATCACATCACTTACCCCCATTAAAGCATCATCAATAACAACAGTAAAATTATAAGTTGGAGTTCCATCACTTCTTGCAATGATAAAATCATCCATTATATCCTCTGCTTTAAATTTTACCTCGCCTTTAATCCCGTCTTCAAAAATAATCTCGCCGCTTTGAGGTGCTTTAATACGCACAACAGGTTCTATACCCTGAGGTGGCGTGCCTTTAAATTCTCTATATCTTCCATCATATCTTGGGCGCTCTTTGACGGCTTCTTGCTTGGCGCGCAATTCTTCTAATTCTTCTTTACTCATATAACAATAATACGCCTTGTCTTCATCTAAAAGCTTTTTGACATATTCTTTATAAAGATCAAAACGCTCTGATTGGTAAGTTACTTCTCCATCATGTTCTAAACCACACCATTTAAAAGCTTCGATAATTGCTTTAGTAGCTTCTTTGGAATTTCTTTTTAAATCCGTATCTTCAATACGAAGTAAAAAATTTCCACCATTTTTTCTAGCGTATAAATAATTATAAAGAGCTGTTCTAAGTCCACCTATGTGCAAATACCCTGTTGGGCTTGGAGCAAAACGCGTTGTAAGTTTTTCGTGCATTTTTTGCCTTTTCTTAAATTTTTATTGATATAATGCGATATTTATACTTAAATAAAGGTTTGAAATGAAAAAAATTTTATTAAGTTTTGCATTTTTTGCAAGTTTAGCTAGTGCAAATACCATTAATGCTATAGCTGTAGTTGTAGACAAAGAGCCTATTACAACTTATGATATAGATCAAACTATGAAAGTACTTAAAATTGATAGAAATCAAGCTTTAGGCGTACTCATCAATGAAAAAATGGAAATTTCACAAATGAAACAACTGGGTATTGTAGTCAATGATCTAGAGCTTGATGATGCTATAAATAAAATGCTTGCTCAAAACAAAACTACTTTAAATGCTTTCAAAGCAAATTTAAAATCCAAAAATCAAAGCTATGAACAATTTCGTGCAAATTTAAAAAAAGATTTAGAAAAAAGAAAGCTTTATGAAAAAATCGCAAGTATGGCAAAAACTGATTTTAGTGATGATGGAGCAAAAAAATTTTTCGAACAAAATAAAGATAAATTCACTTTTTATACACAAATTAATGCAAATATTTATTTATCAAACAATCCTCAAACTTTAGAAAATATCAAAAATACAAAAAAAACAATCCTTAAACCACAAAATGCATCTTTAAACACAAGCAATGCCGATCCAAGACTTTTAGGGCTTTTATCGCAAATTCCTGTTGGAGGCTTTTCCCCTGTTTTAAATGGAAAAAATGGCTATGAACTTTATGAAGTTAAAAGCAAAGATGGAGCACAAACTCCTGAATATGAGCAAGTTAAAAATGAAGTTTTAAACGCTTATGTAAGCGAACAAAGACAAAATTTCATACAGGATTATTTTGATAAACTCCGCTCTAAAATCAATATAGAATATTTAAGATAAAAATTACAATTAAAATTTCCCTTTAATAGGGAAATTTTAATGTCTTGCAAGATAATTTGTATCGTAATTATTATTAATAAAATCAGGATTTTCCATCATAGAAAGATGAAATTCTTTGGTTGTTTTTATCCCACTTATAAGTAACTCATCTAAAGCTACTTTCATTTTTGCAATAGCTTTATTGCGATCTTCTGCCCAAACTACAAGCTTACCTATCATAGAATCATAATAAGGAGGCACGCTATAGTCTTGATAACAATGACTTTCCATTCTGACATTGCGTCCTGCGGGTGGAATGTATTTAGTAATCTTGCCTGGACTTGGCAAGAAAGTTTTAGAATCTTCTGCCGTGATTCTACATTCTATAGAATGCCCATTTAGCTTAATACTTTCTTGAAATGGCAAGGCATAACCTTCTGCTACCTTAATCATTTGTTCTATGATATCAATTCCACTTACCATTTCACTTACACAGTGTTCAACTTGCAAACGCGTATTCATTTCTATAAAATAAAAGTCTAAATTTTTATCAACTAAAAACTCAAAAGTTCCTGCACCTTCATATCCTATAGCTTTGGCCGCCTTAATAGCAGTTTCATGAAGCCTAGTACGTGTTTTTTCATCAAGCAAAATCGCGGGAGATTCTTCGATAAGTTTTTGATGGCGTCTTTGCATAGAACAATCTCTTTCACCCACATGAATCACATTACCAAAACTATCTCCTATAACCTGCACTTCTATATGGCGCGGATTTTGAATATATTTTTCCATATACATAGTTCCATCGCCAAATGCTGTCATAGCCTCGCTTTCAGCCGACCAATACGCTTTCTCAAGATCTTTTTCATTTTCAACCACACGCATACCACGACCACCACCACCTGCAGCTGCTTTTAAAATCACAGGATAGCCTATTTCTTTAGCAAGTTTTTTAGCTGCTTCAGCTCCTGCTAAAGCCCCATCACTTCCTGGGATTACAGGCACGCCTGCTCTTTGCATGACTTGTTTAGCTTTTGATTTATCACTCATTAAATTCATAGCTTCTACAGAAGGACCTATAAATTTGATGTTATGTTTAGCACAAATTTCAACAAAATTTTGATTTTCACTTAAAAATCCATATCCTGGAAAAATCGCATCTGCTTCAGCAATTTCAGCTGCTGTGATAATAGCTGGGATATTTAAATAACTTTCAGAACTTCTTGCTTTTCCTATACAAATGCTTGCATCAGCGTATTTTAAATATAAAGCATCTTTATCTGCTTCAGAATACACACAAATTGCTTTTTTACCCATTTCTTTAATCGTTCTTAAAGCGCGTAGTGCTATTTCTCCACGATTAGCAATTAATATGCTTTTAATTTCCATTTTATAATTTCTCCACCGCAAATAAAGGCATTCCAAATTCTACAGGCTGACCATCAGCAACTAAAATTTCAGCGATCCTGCAATCAAATTCCGCTTCAATTTCATTCATGATTTTCATCGCTTCGATAATAGCTATAGTATCGCCTTTTTTAACCGTGCTACCCACTTTTACAAAAGGTGCTGCACCTGGGCTTGGAGCTTGATAGAAAGTTCCCACCATAGGGCTGTTTATACTTGGCTTGTTTGATTTTGCATTTTGGCTAGGTTGAGCTTCATTTACAACACTTACATTGATAGGTTGTGGAGCTGGAACTGGAGGACAAACAGGAGCTGGAACATCGCAACACATATCTCTTTCAAGTTCTATTTCAAAACCATCTTGTTCTTTGATCTTAATTTTACTAATATTTGCTTCAGCAAAAAGGTTTACTAACTCTTTAATTTCTTCTTTTGTCATAAAATTCTCCTAAAATTTAAGAACTTAATCTTGTATTATATAAAAAAACTTAAAATTTAACTTTAAAAAAGAAAAAAATCATAAAAAATATAGATTTTTTAGGTTATAATCCTTATAAAAAATTACAAATATTAAAAGGTTAAAAATGGGCTTAAAAGCAGATAACTGGATAAGAAAAATGGCATTAGAATACAAGATGATCGAGCCATTTTGCGAAGCAAATATAGGAAAAGGAGTAATAAGCTATGGACTTTCAAGTTATGGCTACGATATACGCGTAGGGCGTGAGTTTAAAATTTTTACCAATGTTAATTCAACCGTAGTAGATCCAAAAAATTTCGTAGAAGAAAATGTAGTAGATTTTGAAGGTGATGTATGTATAGTTCCTGCAAATTCTTTTGCCCTAGCTAGAACTATAGAGTATTTTAAAATGCCTGATGATGTTTTAGCTATTTGTCTTGGCAAAAGCACTTATGCAAGATGTGGTATCATCGTCAATGTTACTCCTTTTGAACCAGGTTTTGAAGGACATATCACTATAGAGATTTCAAACACTACACCTTTACCTGCAAAAATTTATGCCAATGAAGGCATAGCACAAGTGTTGTTTTTACAAGGCGATGAAAAATGTGACACCACTTACAAAGACAAAAAAGGCAAGTATCAAGCCCAAACTGGCATAACCTTGCCAAGAATTTTAAAATAGGAACACTTGTTGCTTTAATTTTAAAAAAACTTAAGCAAAGGAAGGCAAAATGTTTAACAAAAAAAATATCTTAATCACAGGCGGAACAGGCTCTTTTGGAAAAACCTATACTAAGGTTTTGCTAGAAAATTATAAACCTAATAAAATCATCATTTATTCTCGTGATGAGCTTAAACAATTTGAAATGGCAAGCGTTTTTAACGCTCCTTGTATGCGTTATTTCATAGGAGATGTAAGAGATAAAGAGCGTTTAAGTGTTGCTATGCGTGATGTGGATTTTGTTATACATGCTGCTGCGATGAAGCATGTGCCTATTGCTGAATATAACCCTATGGAATGTATAAAAACAAACATACACGGTGCGCAAAATGTCATCGACGCTTGTTTTGAAAATGGAGTTAAAAAATGTATCGCTCTTAGTACAGATAAGGCTTGCAATCCTGTAAATTTATACGGTGCAACTAAACTTGCAAGCGACAAACTTTTTGTCGCTGCAAACAATATAGCAGGCAACAAACAAACACGCTTTGGTGTTACAAGATATGGCAATGTTGTAGGTTCAAGAGGTTCAGTAGTGCCTTTCTTTAAAAAACTCATCAGCGAAGGAGCTAAAGAACTTCCTATCACCGATACAAGAATGACTCGTTTTTGGATCAGCCTTGAAGATGGAGTGAAATTTGTGCTGAGTAATTTTGAAAGAATGCATGGAGGAGAAATTTTCATCCCTAAAATTCCTTCTATGAAAATCACCGATCTAGCCCATGCTTTAGCTCCTAATTTAAGCCATAAAATCATAGGTATAAGAGCAGGAGAAAAACTACATGAAATCATGATTTCAAGCGATGATAGTCATTTAACCTACGAATTTGAAAACTACTATGCTATAAGCCCGAGTATTAAACTTGTGGATAAAGATAATGACTTTAGCATTAATGCCCTAGGCGAAAAAGGGCAAAAAGTAAAAGATGGTTTTTCTTATAGTTCGGATAATAATCCTTTATGGGCAAGCGAAAAAGAACTTTTAGAAATCATCAATCACACTGAAGGTTTTTAAAATGCTTACTTATTCTCATCAAAACATCGATCAAAGCGATATAGATACACTTATAAAAGCCCTAAAAGATGAAATTTTAACAGGGGGTAAAAAGGTAGATGAATTTGAAGAAGCCCTTTGTGAATATGTGGGCGTAAAACACGCTTGTGTATTAAACTCAGCTACTTCAGCCCTTCATCTTGCTTACACAGCACTAGGTGTCAAAGAAAAAATCGTTTTAACCACTCCTTTAACCTTCGCTGCTACGGCTAATGCAGCCTTAATGGCTGGGGCTAAGGTAGAGTTTATCGACATTAAAAACGATGGCAATATCGATGAAAAAAAACTAGAAGCAAGACTTTTAAAAGATAGCGAAAATATAGGAGCTATTAGCGTAGTGGATTTTGCGGGTAATAGCGTTGAAATGGATGAAATTTCAAACCTTGCTAAAAAATACAATATCCCTTTAATCGATGATGCAAGTCATGCTTTAGGCGCTTTGTATAAAAGTGAAAAAGTAGGAAAAAAAGCTGATCTTTCTATCTTTTCTTTTCACCCTGTTAAGCCTATTACCACCTTTGAAGGTGGGGCTGTGGTGAGTGATAATGAAGAGCTTGTCGCTAAAATCAAGCTTTTAAGAAGCCATGGCATAATTAAAAAAAGGCTTTGGGATAGCGATATGGTAGAACTTGGCTATAATTACCGCTTAAGCGATGTTGCTTGTGCTTTAGGGATAAACCAGCTTAAAAAACTCGATCACAATCTTAAAAAAAGAGAAGAAATCGCAAGTTTTTATGATAAGGAATTTGAAAGAAATCCGTATTTCTCCACGATAAAAATCAAAGATTATAAAAAAAGCTCGAGACATTTATATCCTATTTTGCTTTTTCCTGAATTTTATTGTCAAAAAGAAGAACTTTTTGAAAGCTTACTTCATGCAGGAATTGGTGTACAGGTGCATTACAAACCTACTTATGAGTTTAGTTTTTATAAAAAACTCTTAGGAGAAATAAAACTTCAAAATGCGGATAATTTTTACAAAGCCGAGCTTAGCATACCTTGTCATCAAGAAATGAATCTAAAAGATGCAAAATTTGTAAAAGATACTTTATTTAGCATTCTTGAAAAAGTTAAAAAGGGATATTGTGGATAAGCTAGACTTTAGAAGTCAAGATTTTAGCCAAACTGGAAAGGCTATGTATGAACTAGCTTGTGAACTTTTTCCTATCCCTCGAAGTATCACAGGGCAAGGTTTTAGAGCTAGTTTAGAAATTTTAAATAAAACTCTGGGGGGGGGTATAATCAAATTTCACTCTATAAAAAGTGGCACAAAGGTTTTTGACTGGATAGTTCCTGATGAATGGAACGCCAAAGAAGCCTATATCATCACTCCAGAAGGAGAAAAAATTTGTGATTTTAAAAAGCATAATCTACACCTTCTAAACTATAGCGAAGCTATCGACAAAGAAATCGAACTAGAAGAACTTCAAGATCATCTTTACTCCATAGAAGAAATGCCCGATGCTATTCCTTATGTAACGAGTTATTACAAAAGGCGTTGGGGATTTTGTCTCACGCATAATGAAAGAAAAAAACTTAAAAAAGGCAAATACAAAGTTTATATCGATGCAAAACATGATGAAAATGGGGTTTTGGACTATGCTGATTTTATCCTACCAAGTACGCAAAATTCAAAAGATGAAATTTTAATTTCAACTTATCTTTGCCACCCTTCCATGGCGAATAATGAGCTTAGTGGCCCTGTGGTAGCTATTTTCCTAGCAAAATGGCTTTTGAGTTTAAAAGAAAGAAGATATAATTACCGCTTTGTCATCATCCCTGAAACCATAGGATCTATAGTCTATCTTAGCAAACATTTAGAGCATTTAAAAAAACATGTTAAAGCAGGCTTTGTGCTTTCTTGCTTAGGTGATGATCATACTTACTCACTCATACACACACCCAAAGAAAACACTCTAAGCGATAAAGTCGCCCTGCATACACTCAAAAATAAAGAAAATTTCAAAGCTTTTAGTTTTCTAGATCGTGGAAGTGATGAAAGACAATACAATGCTCCACTTGCAAATCTTGGCATAGTAGGAGTATGTCGCACAAGATACGGTGACTATGATGGATATCATAACTCAAAAGACGATCTCAATTTTATCTCTGAAAAAGGTTTAATGGGTGGACTTCAAAGCATACAAGAAATGATTTTAAATCTAGAAATCAACGCTATATATGAAAACACCATAGTATGCGAACCCAATCTTGGCAAAAGAGGATTATATCATACCCTTAGCACTGCCAATGACATTCCTTTGGCTTGTAATTTTCTAGCTTACTGCGATGGGGAAAATGATATCATTGATATAGCCAATATCTTAAATATACAAGCTTATGAATTTAAAGAACTTTTGGAAAAAATAAAATTTTATGGACTAGTAAAATGAAATATTTTTTAGAACATAATGGCAAAAAATACTCCGATAAGGATTTAATAAATGCTTTTTATCAACTAGGTATAAAAAGGGGCGATATTTTATGTGTACATACAGAACTTTTTAACTTTGGCATGCCTTTGCTTTCTAGAAATGAATTTTTACAGACTATACTCAATTGCTTTTTTGAAGTTATAGGCAAAGAAGGCACTTTGATCATGCCAACCTTTACTTATAGTTTTTGCAAAAATGAAATTTATGACAAAATAAATTCCAAAACAAAAATGGGAGCATTAAATGAATATTTTCGCAAACAAACAGGAGTAAAACGCACAAATGATCCTATATTTTCTTTTGCTATAAAAGGAGCAAAAGAAGAATTATTTTTAAAAGATACAACAAGTTGTTTTGGGGGAAATTGTGTTTATGAGATTCTAACTAAAGAGAACGGAAAATATATGACATTTGGAGGCCAAGGACATACACTAACACATTATGCAGAAGAACAATTTGATGTATTTTACAGATATCATAAAATTTTCTCTGGAATTTTAATTGATGAAAACAATATATCATACAATAAAACCATTAGTTATTATGTTAGAAAACTTGACATATCTTCTGAGCCCAATTTAATTAACATTATTAATATTGTTAATAGTACTAAAAATTTTAAAAAAAATAATTTTGCAGGAGATCATATAAACATTTACAACGCTAAAGAATATATAGAAATTTTATGGGAAAAATTAGACATAAACCAAACAATTCTAATAGAAAATTATGATACAATATATTAATTTTCAACATTCTTAAGAAAGTGCTATACAATGGAAAAACAATTTTATGAAATTTTAGAAAATATACTTGAAACCAAAGTAGATGAAAATACAAATTTAAGCATGGAAAATTGTAAAAACTGGACTTCTTTAGCTCATATTGATATCATCATGAGTTTAGAAGAAGAATTTGAAATCAAATTTAACAAAGAAGATTTAAGCCTCTTAAAATCTCAAAACGCTTTGCTAGAAAAAATTCAAACCCTAAAGGCTGAAAAATGAAAGAAAATATTGAAAAATTATTTCAAGCCATCGCTCAAAAAAATCCTATCCATTCTAAATATCTTAAAAAAATTGAATTTTCACAAGAAGACGAAGAAGAATTTGATAAATTAATTTCTTATTATATTCAAGATGACATCAGTATAGAAGAACAATGCGATTGTTATTTATTGATCCTTAATGATACTTTAGAAGAAACAAAATTTTTCATAGAAAATGGGACTTATCGTTATTCTAGTTTTGATGAAGTTAAGGATAAGGTTTATTTTAATGAAAGCTATATGAAACAATACATGATAGGTTTAGCTCTTTCTTCTTTTGTTTGGATAGCTCATATTAAAGTAAGAAAGTATTTTTCACAATATTTGCAAAATTTCACTCCAAAAACAACTTATTTTGAAATAGGCCCTGGTCATGGAGAATATTTTGCAAGAGCAGTTAAAAGTGGTAAATTTTCCGCCTTTTATGGACTTGATATCTCTCCAACGAGTTGCGAACTTACTCAAAAAATGGTAAAACAACAAGTAGGAGGATTGATTACAAAATGCGATTTTTTATGTCAAGATTTTTTTACTTATGATTTTGATAAAAAAGCTGATTTGATAGTAATTGGAGAAGTGCTAGAACACGTAGAAAAGCCTCTTGAATTTCTTAAAAGATCCAAAGAGCTTCTTAGTGATGGAGGAGAAATTTTTACAACTATTCCTATCAATGCTCCTGCTATTGATCATATTTATTTATTTTCCCATCCTGATGAAGTTAAAGATTTGATAGAAAAATCGGACTTAAAGCTTAAGACTTATGAATATTTTATGGCAAATGATTATAGTTTAGAAAAAGCATTGAAATTTAAAAATGCTATCACTATGGCAGTAGTTTTAAATGCTTGATAAAACACTCAATTTACCCCTTCATCATATAGGTGTGGCTTGTAAAAATTTAGAAAAAGAAAGGGAATGTTTTTTTAAACTAGGTTTTTACAAAGAAGCAGAATTTATAGATAAAAAACAAGGAGTAAGAGGCGAATTTATCATTCCTTGCAATGAAGCATTTCCACAGTATAGATTTGAACTTTTGCAAAATTTAAACGATAAAGGCCCACTAGATAGCTATTTGAAAAATAATACCAAAATGTATCATTTAGCCTATGAAAGTAAAAATATCACCCAAGATTTAATTCTTTTGGAACAACAAGAAGGCATTTGTATTGTTCCTATTATGCAAGCAAGCTATTTTGCTAAACTTTGTTTTATCATGATGCCAAATAGGCTTTTAATCGAACTTGTGGAGCTAAAATGAATCTTTTCTCGCCTCATTTAAAACGCAATGAGCTTATAAAATTTGCCAAAGAATTAGACTTTAGTAAAAGTCAAGATCTTCTTATCAATATCCATAGAAATCATGCTTTTGAAGGAGTGCAAAGTATCATTGCTCCTTTTTTACATTTTGACAATTTAAGAGCTGAGTTTAATTTCAGCTCTTATGATGATAGCTTGAGTTTTGATAATTTTAAAGAAGCTAATTTAGAACTTTTATGGCTGGATTTAACCCGCTATAAAAATAATGTGCAAAATTTTCTAGAAGAAAAACTTCTAGAATTAAGAAAAATTTCACAAAACCCTATTTTAGTCCTTAGTTTAGGAGAATTTAAAACAGATAAAAAAATTTTAAATTGCGAAATTTTCAACATAGAAAAACTCATAAAAGAGTATTTTGATGAAGAAGATATTTTAGACCTAGCTAAAGAAGAACTTACAGGCTCTAAGCTTAATAATAAAGCCTTGATTTTCTTAGCACAAATTTTAGGACTCAGTCTCATTCCTGCACTCATAAAACCTGCTCTTAAAACTCTTGTACTTGATCTTGATAATACCTTGTATCAAGGAATTTTAGGTGAAGAGGGTATAGATAATCTTAATTTAAGTCCTTTGCACAAAACCTTACAAGAAAAAATTAAAACTTTTAAAAAACAAGGCTTTTTACTTGCCCTAGCTTCAAAAAATGAAGAAAAAGACGCAAAAAAACTTTTTGAAACAAGGAAAGATTTCATCTTACAATGGGATGATTTTGATGCTAGAATGATCAATTGGGAGCCAAAAGGTGAAAATATCTTAAAAATTGCTAAAAAATTTAATATAAATACTAACGCTATGCTTTTTATAGATGATAATATCGCCGAGCTTGAAAATACCAAATTTACAGGTGTTAAAACACTTTTATGTGATGAAAATATACTTTATAAAATCAAGCTTTTTCCTAATCTTTTAAAACTTTCAAATACCAAAGAAGATCAAATTCGTGCCAAAGATATAGCAGCCAATGCTTTAAGAGAAGAGCTTAAAAGCTTAAGTGATGAAGAATATTTTCAAAATCTTGAAATCAGCTTAAATTTTAGCAAAAATGATCTACAAAATATCCCTCGCATTAGCGAACTTTTAGGCAAAACCAATCAATTTATCGCTAATTACACACGCTTAAATCAAGAAAAAGTCGCACAATATATGCAAAAAGAACTCATTGTAAGTGTGAGCATGAGTGATAAATTAAGCGATAGTGGGATTATCGCTATTTTTGTTTTTTCTTGCAAAGAAGGAAATTTATTTATCGATGATCTTTGTATTTCTTGCAGAGCTTTAGGTAGAAAACTTGAAGCTAGAATGTTTTTTAAAGCCTTTGAACTAGCTTTAAAATTCTTTGATCTTAAAAACAATAATGCAAGGCTTTATTATCAAAAAGGCGAAAGAAATATGCCATTTTTAAGCTTTTTAGAACAAATTTCTAAAGAAATTGAAAAAAACTCAGCCCTTGTTTCATTTCAAAATTTAAATTTTAAAGGACTTATAATCCATGAAAACTAAATTTGATAAAGCCAAAATTTCAGGCATTTGCGTAAGCGTACCTGAACATAAAATTTGCATTGATGATGAGTTAGAGAGCGTTTTTTCAAACGATATCAAAACCCTTAAAAGAATGAAAAAAGTCATAGGCTTAAACACGCGTTATATTTGCGATGAAAACACTTGCGTAAGCGATCTTGGAAAACACGCAGCCAATACACTTTTGCAAGGTTTAAATATAGATAAAAATAGCCTTGATACACTCATCGTAATAACTCAAAGTCCTGATTTTTTCATGCCTTCTACGGCTTGTTATTTACATCAGCTTTTAAATTTAAGCTCTAAAACCATAGCTTTTGATTTAGGACAAGCTTGTGCAGGGTATTTATACGGCTTATTTGTCGCTCATTCTTTAATACAAAGTGGCTTAGGTAAAATTTTACTCATTTGTGGGGATACTTTAAGCAAATTCATCCATCCTAAAAATATGAATTTAGCCCCTATTTTTGGCGATGGAGTAAGTGCAACTTTGATTGAAAAAACGGATTGTAATGAAGCCTTTTTTGAACTTGGAAGCGATGGAGGACATTTTGATAAACTCATCATTCCAAAAGGTGCGATGAGAATACCTAAAGCAGATATTTTTAACGATGATTCGCTCATGCAAACTGAGGAGTTTAGACAATTAGAAAATCTTTACATGGACGGAGCAAATATTTTTAATATGGCTTTAGAATGCGAACCTAAAAGCTTTAAAGAAATTTTAGAATTTTCCAAGGTAGAAGAAAAAGACATTGCTTTTCATCTTTTTCATCAATCTAATGCGTATTTGGTTGATTGTATTAAAGAAGAGTTAAAACTTAATGATGATAAAGTTCCTAATTTCATCATGGAAAAATACGCTAATTTAAGCGCTTGTTCACTACCTGCTCTACTTTGCGAACTAGATACTCCAAAAGAATTTAAAGCGAGTTTAAGTGCTTTTGGTGCAGGGCTTAGCTGGGGAAGTGCGGTGCTAAATTTCAAGGATTTATACACAAAAGATATTTTAATTTACACAAAGGAGAAATAATGACAAAAACTGAATTTTTAGAAGAGCTTAAAGAAGCTATGCATAGAGATGAAGACTTAAATGAAGATATGCTACTTGATGATATAGACGAGTGGGATAGTTTGGCTTTTGTATCTGTAATGGTGCTTTATAAAAATCTTTTTGCTTTAAAAATCACAGCCGAGGACTTGAAAAATTGTCAAAAAGTGAGTGATTTAATCGATTTAGCAAAGCTTGATTAAAACCTTTAAGGTTTTAATCTTTTATCTCTAATTCAAATTTATCTCCCACATCTTTAAATATAAACACTTTATTCCCACAAGGATAAGAGATGGAATTTTCTTGCATTAAAGATTTTCTTTTTTGTAATTTTTCAAGCATTAAAGGAAGTTCTTTTCTAAATAAGACTTTATCAGGTATACCACAACCATGATCTAAATTTTTAATAAATTTTCCATCAATTTTATTTTCATCTATCAAATTTAAGCTTACATCATATCCTAAAATTTTTAATATTTGCATGGTTTGTTCTTTAAAATTTGCTGGAGTTAAAGGATCTTCTTTGCTATGATAACTCACATAAATGATATTTTTATTTTTTTGACTTTGTAAAATCAAATGATCTTTATTTAACAATGTTCTAATAAAATAATTTTCATTATTAAAAAAATAAGGTGAATTTTCTTTACGTGTCCAGTGGGTTTTTAGAAAAAAATAATCCTATTATGTGGAAAATCTTCGTAAAATTCTGCTTTTTCCATTTCTCTTCCTAAAATATAATTTAAAGGTGGCAAAGCCGAACCCGAATTATCAATCACGCCATCCACATACCAAGGAGCTATCTTTGCTATGAGTAAAGATAGGTATCCTCCATAAGACCCCCCCCCATAAATTTTTGGTAAATCTGCAAATTTTGGAAAGCGTTTAGCTAAATCTTTTAAGGCATTAATATGATCAATAGCTGCCATAATGCCATAGTTTTGATAATCACCATTAGGCGGGATAAAAGTTGAAGTAAAATTTAGTTTAAAGTTATGATCGAGTTTATTTTGCATTTTTAAATTTTCTACATGTTTCACTAAAGAATTCGCTAAAAAAAGCGCATTATCATTATTTATTTCACCATAAGAAAAATGAAACTGATTTAATAAATTTTTAATATTTTCAATATCTTCCTCTTGAAAATATTTGTATGCACTATATTTCTCAACATCTGAACGCCTTTGGCAAAAACAATGATAAAAAACATTTATTGTCACTACATCAAAATTTTTAGCAATATAATTTCTATAAGAATCTAAAAAATATATATTTGTATTAGCTCCAAAACCACCTATGACAAAAACTATAGCTTTCATTTCTTTTTCATTATCATAACTTATGCGGTATTCAAGCTTACTGGTTCTTTTAATACCTAGTTCTACATCATCACAAGAATCGATTTCAAAGGTTTGGTTTATGAGCATATAAAGGCCTTTTTTATTAATTTATCGATATTATATTACAAAAAACTAAAAAGGAAAATCATGACAACCCATATCTACGATTTTTTAGAAAAAAGTTTAATCAAATTTAGCAAAAAAACAGCTTTTGTAGAACCCTTTGCCAAGGAAAGAAAGGAAATCACTTATAAAAACTTTGATCTTTTTTCTAAAAAACTAACCAGTGAAATTTTAAGAAACCTAGGAAATAATAATCCTATACAAGCTCCTGTTTTAATCATCTTGCCTAAAGGGATTGATTGTTTGATTTCATTTTTTGGAGTGGCATTAAGTGGAAATTTTTATACCCTTTTAGATGAGAAAAGTCCTAAAGAAAGAGTAGAAAAAGTTATAGAGGTTTTAAAACCTAAACTTTTTATCACTTCAAAGGATTTAAATTTTAACTTAGATTTGCCTACACTTTATACACAAGACTTTGAAAGTTTTAATATAGATGAGAGTTTAATAAAAACTGCAAAAGAAAAACATATAGATACTAATTTACTTTATGTGCTTTTTACCAGTGGGAGCACAGGCATTCCTAAAGGAGTAAGCATAGCACATAAGAGTGTGATTGATTATACTTTTTGGGTATGTGAGACTTTTAAATTTGATGAGAATGAAATTTTAGCCAATCAAGCACCATTTTATTTTGACAATAGTGTTTTAGATATCTTTTCAAGTGTAAAATCAGGAGCAACTTTACATCTTTTACCTAATCATCTTTTTGCCTTTCCAAATAAAATTTTAGAATGTCTTGAAAAAGAAAAAGTAAGCACTATATTTTGGGTGCCTTCGGTGCTGATTTATTTTGCAAATGAAAAAGGATTGCAAAAATATTCACTAAATCTTTTAAGAAAAATTCTCTTTGCTGGTGAAATCATGCCTAATAAACAGCTAAATATTTGGCGTAAACACTTACCCAATGCTTTGTTTGCCAACCTTTATGGCCCAACAGAAATCGCTGATGTATGTTCTTTTTATATCATAAATCGCACTTTTAAAGATGAAGAACTTTTACCCATAGGCAAAGCATGTAAGAACACAGAACTTTTAGTTTTTGATGAAAATATGAATTTCATAAGTCCTAAACAAATAGACATTAAAGGGGAGCTTTACGTGCGTGGAACTTCTTTGTCTTTAGGGTATTATAATGACAAAGAAAAAACCAAACAAGCTTTTATACAAAATCCTTTACATGATAATTATTTAGATTTACTCTATAAAACAGGAGATATTGTTTCTTATAATGAATTTGGCGAACTTTTATGCTATGGAAGAGCAGATAATCAGATCAAATACATGGGACATAGGATAGAACTTGGAGAAATAGAAAGCATGATAAATTCTCAT
>NZ_MJXP01000018.1:0-1679 GCF_001762855.1 Campylobacter sp. BCW_6467
AAAAAAGCAGGTGCTAAGACTTGGGAACAATTGGTTAAAGAATACAATATTGATACGAGTTTAGAGAGACCAGAACAAATTAAAATGTATGAAGAAAGAAGAAAGATAAAAAAATAATAAAAAGGAGATATTATGGAATTTGATGTTGAAATTTTAGACAATCTTGAGAATTTTAAAGAATTCTTAAAAACAAAACCTAGCAAAGAAGTTTTGCAGGCTGTTAATTCTCATTTAGAGGGTTTTTTAAGTGATGCGTATGATCATATCGATCCAGAAGAATACGAAGTCGCTTTTGAAGAAGAAACAGGAATATCTTATCGTGATGCTACTGAGGAAGAATTTGATGAGTGGTTTATTACAAATGTACTTTGCTTTGAAGATTTAAGTGAGATTTGCAAAATTCTTCGATCACTTTTAGAGGCTAAAGATTTAGATAAAGCTTTGGAAAATTTTAACAAATAAAAAAAATTAAAAAATTATTTTAAGGAAAAACAAATGAAAACTTTAGAAGAAATGCAAGCTATGGATGAAGAAGCTATAAGGGAGTTAGGTTGGGAGTTTTTTAGACTTGTTAAAAATAATAAACTTAAAGAAGTGAAAGAGTTTTTAAAAGATTATCCCGTGCCTGAAGTATTTTTAGAGAAACGTCGTAAGGTATATTGGTGTGGTCATCCTATACCTTTTTTTAATCCTAGTTCTACTTTAGCTTGGGCAGGGATCGCTTATGATAAGAGTCAAAGTTTTGAAATGATGGAGTATTTTGAGAGTTTAGGACTTAAAGCTGATGATGAGTGTTTAGGAAATAATGCCCTTACTGATTATATTGGAGTGGGTGGAAAAAATAAAAAAATGATTGATTATTTTTTTAAAAAAGGATGTAAATTTGAAGTTTATGATGAAAAAGGTGCCACCCCTTTGCATTCTTGGATATTGCTTGGTGATCCTGAGTCTGTAAATTCTTTAGAAGTGGCTTTACAATTTGGCGCTGATGTAAATATGAGAAATATTAAAACAGAACATGAAGATAGTCATATCGATGCAGGAAAAACCCTTTTACATCAAGCTGCAATATCTGAGAAAAAACCTGTTGGAACTTGTTTGGAAATTTTGATCAAATATGGAGCTGATGTCAATGCTGCTAATTGCACTATCAATGAAATTGAAAATGATAAAATCAATTATTTTAAACCTAATACTCCATTAGATAGGGCTATTTCTTTTGGGATAAATAAAAATAAAACAATCTTAAAAAAAGCAGGTGCTAAGACTTGGGAACAATTGGTTAAAGAATACAATATTGATACGAGTTTAGAGAGACCAGAACAAATTAAAATGTATGAAGAAAGAAGAAAGATAAAAAAATAATAAAAAGGAGATATTATGGAATTTGATGTTGAAATTTTAGACAATCTTGAGAATTTTAAAGAATTCTTAAAAACAAAACCTAGCAAAGAAGTTTTGCAGGCTGTTAATTCTCATTTAGAGGGTTTTTTAAGTGATGCGTATGATCATATCGATCCAGAAGAATACGAAGTCGCTTTTGAAGAAGAAACAGGAATATCTTATCGTGATGCTACTGAGGAAGAATTTGATGAGTGGTTTATTACAAATGTACTTTGCTTTGAAGATTTAAGTGAGATTTGCAAAATTCTTCGATCACTTTTAGAGGCTAAAGATTT
>NZ_MJXP01000019.1:0-3957 GCF_001762855.1 Campylobacter sp. BCW_6467
AAATCTTTAGCCTCTAAAAGTGATCGAAGAATTTTGCAAATCTCACTTAAATCTTCAAAGCAAAGTACATTTGTAATAAACCACTCATCAAATTCTTCCTCAGTAGCATCACGATAAGATATTCCTGTTTCTTCTTCAAAAGCGACTTCGTATTCTTCTGGATCGATATGATCATACGCATCACTTAAAAAACCCTCTAAATGAGAATTAACAGCCTGCAAAACTTCTTTGCTAGGTTTTGTTTTTAAGAATTCTTTAAAATTCTCAAGATTGTCTAAAATTTCAACATCAAATTCCATAATATCTCCTTTTTATTATTTTTTTATCTTTCTTCTTTCTTCATACATTTTAATTTGTTCTGGTCTCTCTAAACTCGTATCAATATTGTATTCTTTAACCAATTGTTCCCAAGTCTTAGCACCTGCTTTTTTAAGATTGTTTTATTTTTATTTATCCCAAAAGAAATAGCCTTATCTAATGGAGTATTAGGTTCAAAATAATCAATTTTATCATCTTTAGTTTCATTGATAGTGCAATTAGCAGCATTGACATCAGCTCCATATTGGATTAGCACTTCCACACAAGCTCCTATAGGCTTTTCTTTACTTCCTGCAGCTCTATGTAAAAGGGTTTCTCCTGCATCGCTAAAACTAAATTCATTTTCTGTTTTAATACTTCTCATATTAGGATTTGCTCCTAATTTTAAAGCTTCTTCTAAATAATTTGGCTGATTAAGCAATATCCAAACATGTAAAGGAGTGCTACCATGTTTTTCATTATAAGTTTCAAATGTGCATCCTTTTTTAAAAAAATACTCTATCACTTCTTTATTTTTTCCATCTCTATCAATATACCTACTGAGTGCATTGTATCCAAAGCACACTTCATCAGCTTTAAGTCCTAAACTCTCAAAATACTCCATCATTTCAAAACTTTGACTCTTATCATAAGCAATTCCTGCACAAGCTAAAGCGATAACAGGATCGATAATAGCTCTTTTGTTT
Organism: Campylobacter sp. BCW_6467; assembly: GCF_001762855.1. Classification (NCBI taxonomy): domain Bacteria; kingdom Pseudomonadati; phylum Campylobacterota; class Epsilonproteobacteria; order Campylobacterales; family Campylobacteraceae; genus Campylobacter; species Campylobacter sp. BCW_6467. The sequence goes on from NZ_MJXP01000019.1 coordinate 1,005, forward strand.
TCTCTATCCCAATAAGGTGTATAGCATTTTTCAAAAAATATTTCAGGTACAGGATAATCTTTTAAAAATTCTTTAACTTCTTCAAGTTTGTTAGCCTCTACAAGATCATAAAATTCTAAACATAATTCTTTTAGATATTTTTCTTCTAAAGCTATTAATTCTTCTAAGGTTTTCATTGTTTTTCCTTTCTTTGTAAATTTAGTTTTAATTTTAAGAAAATTGCTTTTAATCCGCTCTTAAATCACCTCCTTTTACCCTTAAACCTTTGCTATCTATAATCACTTGTGTTGTTCCTACTTGGAGTATAATTTTATCTTTTGTTTGTGTAATAGTTGTATTTCCTACCCTAGAAACGATTTGTTTTTGTGCTGTTAAAACACTTTCTTGATTTGCCATAGTATTTACATTATCAGCTGTAAAAGAGCAATTTTTCTTAGCTTTAAAACTTGGAGTAAAGATAATATTCTTTTTTAGTAAAGTTAAAGTATTAGAATAAGATTTACTTAAATTTAAATCTTTTAAATTTAAATGATCATTCGTATTAATAGAATTAGCTAAGATGGCATCATCAATTAAGATTTGAGTATTAGCAATAATAATAAAGTCTTTAAGCAAAGAAGCTTTATCTTGTTTTTCTTCATCTTGATTTTTTATTTCTTCTTGATGATTAAACTCCTTATAATTTAAAGTGATAAAATCTCCTAAGCTAAGATGATAAATATTACTTTTTGCTAGTAAGCTTTCATTTAATACTAAGGCTCTTTTTTCTTTAAGAGAAGGCTTAGTCTTTAAATCAATGCTTTTTGTAAAAGAATATTCACTCTCATAAAAATGTTCATTATAATAAGCTTTGTTATTAAGTTCTTGTTCATAAGGAACTTTACTAGAGTGTAAAGATAAAAGATTTAAAGGAGTATTGGCATTAATACTAGAATGTGTAAAAGAATTAGTTCTTAAACTTTGCTCTTTATAAATAGAAGAAATACAAGCTTGATTTAAAATATTATTAATATTAGGATTATACTCAATTTCTTTATTTTTTACATTTTTATATACATCACAAAAATAAATAGTGTTCTCATCTTCATAAAAAAAGATTCCATTATTATGGCTTAATCTTGTAATAAAGTCTAAATCACTTTCATTGTATTGAGAAATGAGTTCTTGTTCTTCATAATTAAAATGTATATTAGAATAATCAATTTCTTTATGTAAGATGTCTTGATAAAAACCAAGGGTTTGTTTAATCACTTCTATAATATTAGTATGAGTATAAATACGATTGGCTTTATTTAAAGAAAGTCTTATCAAGACTGATTGAAGCTTAAAAGAAAAAAAATGCTTGTATTTTATTTGCTTAGTATTTGAAGCGCTATCATTAATATTTAAAGCACTTTCATGATTAATGCCTAGATATTTTATATAAGTGATAATTCCCTTATAATTTTTAACTTCATTTGTGTCAAAATTTAAAGTATTGTTTTCATAAGGATTATGAATACTTAAAATAGCTTCTTGATCGATTAAAACATTAGGATGAAAATTAAAATCTTGACTTAGATTAAATAAGCTTTCATCTAAACTTTCAAAAAAACCTTCACATTCTATAGAAAAAAGCTCTTCAAGACTTTCTTTGATAATGGCTTTAGTGATTTAAAGGGTAGGGGATTTGAAGTAGAATTTGATATATTAAGACTCATATAAGAATTAAGAGACATTGAAGATCCTTTTGGGGGTTGAGTTTATGGTGTTTATAATTTCACTATGTTTTTAATTTTTATATTTATTATTTTAACACAAATAGTCTAAATTTGAGTAGAAAAAGAAATTGCTTATTTTTGTTATTAAAATCTATTTTTTATCTAAATTTACTTCTATGATATTGGGTTCTTTTTCGCTGTTTTGTGTATTTTCTAAACGCAATTTTATTTTATTTGCACCCATAGGAGTTAAAATAGTAAAATATCTAATATTATTTTCATAAAAATCCCAAATTTCATCCAATTCCAAATAATTTGCTAATCCATATTCTTTAAACTCACATTCTTTATAGATTGATTTTAAAAATTTTGGCACTTCATTAATAATAAAAAGTATTTTGATTTTTTCTTTTTGAGAATTAATATCCAATTCTTTAATCAGATTATTTTGATATTCTTGCTTTATTATTTCTATTATTTTTTTATTATCACAATTTTTTAAATCATTAAGATTAACATCCATTTCTTTTTTTAACTCTAATTCTTGAAGAAAATAATTTGTGTTCTTATAATCAGAAGTTTGTGGTAATAATATATTTAATTTTTCATCACTTTTAAAAATTAATTTCGCTATATTCATAATTTTAATATTTAATTCTAATATAGCGTAAAAATCTTTTTTAGAAAAAATTTTATCTACACCTTTTTTCATATTTACAATATCTAAATTCTCATCAGATAAAAATTCTACAAGTTTATTTAAAAATATAGCTTGAGGAAGCATTACCACCCTTTAAGCTCTAAACTTTCAAGCTCTTCTAAACTCATTGCTCTAATTAAAATCCTTTCTTCTGATTGAATTAAAGAAAAATCTTGTAATTTCTCTAAAGCTTCTTTATATTCTAAATATATCCTAAAGGTTTATCTTCGCTAATGCTAAAAAAGCTTAATCTCCATTTGGCTTCTTTATCTTCATCATCTAATTCAAAATTTTCCCAAGGTTTTTTAAAAAGAATAGTATCTGTATCTTCACTTAGGGTGAAATTTATTATTAACCCATCGGGTGTTTCATAAAGTTTAGGTATAGCTTCATAAGCTTCTTTCCAACGTCTTTGTAAAAGTTTTAAATATTCTATAAATTTTTCCTTAAATATAAAATGAAAAATTATAACTAAAAATCTTTTTATATTAAATCATAAGGAAAGTATTTACACAAAGCTAATTCTATTTTGTTTAATCATTCTGGCACGATT